>JABDEE010000015.1 GCA_013287205.1 Alphaproteobacteria bacterium | reverse complement strand
CAATTACTCTACCATCAGTCGCACAGCTTCCGGGAACCACAGCGCCTTCCAGTTCACAGGGAACTTAGAGTTGGGATATGCGCTCCCTGTGTATGACTGGTTGACTTGCCAACCTTTTATCCTCGGCGATTACATGGTTATGAGTGAATCCGGCTATACGGAAACCGGCGCCGACAGCTTGAACATGGCCGTTAAATCCAAAACCTCCCAGTTCTTCCAAGGGGAGATTGGCGCTATGGTCTACCAAACCTTCATGGTGGGGGAGACTCTCCTCCGTCCCACAGCGGAACTGGGCTGGATGATCCGAACCCCTGTTGGAAACACCGCCAATGTGAATGGGGGGCTTATCAACCAACCCTCAACTCTCGTGGTCACGGGCGTTAACAAAGTCTACAACCAAATCGCTCCCGGTGTGGGCCTGATTGCCCAGTTCGAGAATGGCCTCTATTCGTCTGCCAATGTCTATGCGGAGTGGGGTGGCGGATTGAATATTGGTGAGGTGTTGGTGAGGGTGGGGTACGAATTCTAGGTGTCAGCAAACAGGGGTCAGGAGACGGGAGTCAGGGGGCAGGACAGTTTTCCTGGCTCCTGGTTTCTGACTCCTGAATTCTCACATCGTCTCCCGACTTCAACGATTTGCCGAGCCATGCGCGCCATCCCAAATAACTCTTCTTTCCAAGGTGGGTAGAGGGGGGAGAGGTGACTTTATACCGGACGCTGAAGTCTTGGTAAGCCCCCGCGTATAGGGAGGTGAGGCTTTGGAGTTGAGGAAATTTTTTCCCCATTGGCAGGAAAGGATCCAACTCTTCAGCAGTGAAGGGACCACAGTGCAGAATGAAATTATTGGCTTGATCCCAGGCGCGCGTGCCTAAGGTCGCACTTTGGCCGAGCACTTGCCATTGCCCCCCTTTTCCAAGGCGTGTGACTTGCTCCTTCTGGATAGGGCGCCATTTTCCCACACATCTTTCTACCGTGACAGGGACCTTGAAGTATCCTTCTAGAATACGCACAAGTCCTTCTGCGGAGTGGGGGTGGCACCAATACAACCCTGCATAATTCAGAAGGCTTCTGTCGGGAAGGTCTAAGCGATTTTGGAGGGTAGGGATGCCAATGCCGATAAAGGATTTTAACCCTGTGGCAATTTCTGTTTTTTCAGGGGTGACCGTATTCAGGCTGATCATATATTGCTTGCGAATCCGGTGGAGGATGGCAATCAATCGATGGTTAAAAATATCCAGAAAATCCTTAAGGCTTGTGTCCCCATTGCGGATACGCTGAATCATCATCTCTGTATAAGGGAAGGGAAGGGGGCCTTGAATCCCTGCAATTCCCATAAAATTGACTTCCAAGGTTGTTGGCGTTATGTGGAGGGACGCGGGGAGATGAAGGGCATAAATATCGCTGGCAAGGGCTTCCAAATAGACCCGGGATTTGACAGCTACCACTTCCTTATCGGGACTGACCGTTTCGCCAAAAGGCACAGCATCGGGATGCAGATATTCAAGGAGCTTTACGGCTTGATGGAATTCAAACCGATAGGGTTCCTCTAAAAGGAGGGAGGCTACAGTAGGGACTGACTGCCGACGTGGGAGGGCCATCGTTTCCAAATTCCATCAGAGTGGGTGCTAATAAGGGTGAGTTCTGTAAAAGAGGTCATGGCTACATAGAGACCAAAAAATTCATTGAGGATGGTTGCAAGGGTATATCCCCCTTGGCCACTAAAAGGGGCTTCATCAAGGGTGAGGGTGATGCTCAGCCCTTGAATAAAACCGCGCCAGGCTTCCTGTCCGCGACGGCGCATGACAGGCTCAAAAGCCACATCTTGGATGGTGTTAATTTCGGGATGAGATTTGCTTTTATTCAGGCTTGAGTAAAGTTGGAGCAACTCCTTGAGGGTGAGGACGGCCTTCTCGTGCCCGCTAAGGCTGAGGGCATTGAGGGACAGTTGAGAAATCAATTTCCATTGGGATTCTCCATCGAGGGAGGGAGGAATTTCAAAGGTGGGGCGCTCCAGGCACGTCACGGTTGCAGACGGAATGACCCCATCAATTTCCAATTGTCCCCCTGCGGGAATGTAGGAGGCCAGGTCTCTGTTTGTGCAGAGTGTGTAGGCATAAACTGTTTGATGGGCCGGATCTTGGGGCGTAAATTTGTAGTCCACAAAAGAAAGGGAAACTTCTGTTCCTGTAATCTCAGGGTTTTCTGAGTGAGAGCGGGTGGCGTGCCAAAAGAGTCCATTGTCCCGTTGTTCAACGTCATAATCATAGGAAAAATAGGGGGCGAAGGTTTCCGTTTCATCTCCCCCCACCCCTGCCGCAACAACTTTGAGGATGGTGTGGATTTCGGTGGTGTCTTCGTTTCGTTGATCGCCTACGAGGCGGTAAGAAACAGATTGCTGGTTGAGATCAATTGGCTCACTGATTTTGGGGAACAAATTGACAATCGGCGTACACCCTAAAGCAAAGCTATTTTTATTGATTCTGAGTTTATCCGTGCGGCTATTGTCTGCCAGGGGGATGTAAATATCAAGATATTCACTGGCGTTGAGTGTTGAGAAATTCTCGATATTGAAAAAATTGAATTTGTTGGGGAAGACAAAATACTCATGCAGCAAGCGGTATGCATCTAAGGCTTGCTGGGGGTAAGGAATCAAGGCCTCTTCTGGTCTCAATCCGACAGGTGTGAGGGAGCCCAGAGGAAGCTGGGTAGGCGCATCGGCTGTATCCGCTTGGAGGAAGACAGGGGTTGGCGTTTCGGGCAAATAGGCAAAGAGGCTATCATACAAGCTGCGGGAGGTAAGGGAGTCGCCTGTGATGTAAAATTGCAAAGAGGCGGGAGAAAGCTCCCCAATGCTGCCATCATAACGAGAGATGCGGATTTTCAAGACCCACTGGCTTTCGATAAGGGCAGGGGTCAAGGGGCTCTCATCCACATTCATGACGCACGCATCTGAAATCTCAAGGGGCCAAAGGTCAACGGGATAGGTTGTTTGAAAATAGCAGGTTTTCCCTTCTTGGGCTTCTGCAAACAGGGGCGTGCCCCGGGGCACCGTATAGCCGGCTGAGGAGTCGCCTAAGTGAGGATCCATCTTAAAGGATGCAATCGTTGTGGCTGGAAAGGGCGTTGTAAATTGGGGATACAGAACCCCGAGTAGGGTATTGGTAAAGTGAATATACCGATTGTCGATTTCTTTCTGAAGACGTCCGGTCAAAAAGGCGAAAGATTCGAGGAGGCGTTGAACATGGGGATCAGAAGAGCCCGCCTCTGACATATTTAAGTTTTGGGCAATCTTTGGATAACGGGTGACGAATTGTGCCCCGGCCCTTCTCAGGTATATCATTTCCTGCTGGTAGTATTCCAGCATCCGTTCGAAATGTTCCTGGCTCACAGGGTCATCCTCTTATTATTATAGGGGGCAGTATACGCTTATTTTAAGGATTGTGCCAGGTGGTTGTGTGGGGGGTTATCGAATGAGGGCATTTACAACTGCGAGGCCCTCTCTTGCCCATGCGGCGCCATCCGTTGCCGCAAAACGGCAAATCGTTACCACAGCCTTTGCCATCTTTATGCCCTCTTCTACTTCACGTGCTTTACGTATCAGTGCCGTACCCGCTTCGATGACTGTGGTAGGCAACTGCCATCCGTGCTGTGGAATAGCTGCCGTTGTTATGATCTCTTCATCTTGCACGGCCACTGCTCCGCTAGAAGCGGCAGCTTGGTGAGCCAGTTCATCTTCAGCTTGCCTATCTGCTTTCACCACCCGCAGAAATGCGGCTACAGCTACCCATTCTTCTAATGCTTCGTCTGCAGGAGCGGATGCCGCAGAAGTAGTGGTTGCTGCTGGGTCGAGTAGAAAGGGAGGGGAGCTCGGTCTATGTTGTGGTTCATCAGTCATGTTCTGGTCTTCATCGTCTGGAAAATCTACTTTTAAGGAGGCAGGGGGCGTCGTTGACTCCAAGTTCGTATCATCTTTCTCGCAGGCTCTGAGAGAAGAATGAGAGAAAAGGAGAATACTTAAGGCAAGGGCTGAAAAAAGAGTTTTCTGTGTCATTGTATCAATCCTTTTAAAAAACCCCGCAAGAAGCGGGGTTTTTATGATGGTTATGTTGCACTTGCTATGTGTTGTGCCGCTACTTTTTCTAATTTTCTTCTGACGCTATTTCTTTTTCTGCTTCTTTTTCTTCTTTTGCTCTTTTTGAATCCACAGAGATTCTTAATATATCTTCTTCTTTTCTTGCTTGTGTTGCTTCTGCTAACGCTCTGTCTTGTATTCCAGCGAGCGCTGCTCCTTCGGCTTCTGCTGCTTCTTGCTGAGCTGCGAGAGCTTTTTCTTCTTCTGCTCTTTTTGCGTCGACAGATATTCGTAATGCATCTTCTTCTTTTCTTGCTTGTGTTGCTTCTGCTAACGCCCTGTCTTGTATTTCAGCGAGGTCTGCGCCGATGATTTCTGCTGCTTCTTGTTGAGTGGCTGCTGTTTTTATTCTTTTTTCTTCCGCCTTTGCGTCATATGCTTTTTCAGAATTATGGGACATACAAGGGGAAGAAACGAGAAAACTTAGGGCAAGGGCTGATAAAAGAGATTTATTGGTCATAATTTCATATATCCTTTTAAAAAGATGTAAATATTATTTGTATAGTAGTGATGTATCGCTAAAATCAGTATATCGTTAAAAAATTAACAAATCATGAATATTTTGAGCACCTTTCATGTATTGCCGTAATATTATTTATGTTTTGTTCATGAAAGGAACGGCCATTCAAAAAATTTGCCCCTCTCTCAAAAATCTGTGAACTCAAGGGACGAGGCGGGTGACCTCACTCCCCCATCTTCTGCGCTAAGGTCGCCTCGAGGAAGGCATCGATATCTCCATCCAAGACGCCTTGGGCATTTCCTTTTTCCACGTGGGTCCTCAAGTCCTTCACCATTTGGTAAGGCTGAAGGACATAGGAGCGAATCTGGTGACCCCAGCCAATGTCGGTTTTGGCATCGGCGGTGGCTTGGGCGGCGGCTTCGCGTTTTTGGAGCTCATGCTCATACAGGCGCGCTTTGAGCATGCTCATGGCCTGCGCCCGGTTGCGGTGTTGGGAGCGGTCATTCTGGCACTGGACGACAACACCTGTGGGGATGTGAGTGATGCGGATGGCGCTGTCGGTTTTGTTGACGTGCTGTCCCCCGGCGCCTGAGGCGCGGTAGGTGTCCACGCGTAAGTCTTTGTCCTCGATCTGAATATCGATGGCATCATCGACCTCGGGGTACACATACACAGAAGCAAAGCTCGTGTGGCGGCGCGCTGCCGAATCAAAAGGGGAAATGCGTACAAGGCGGTGAACGCCACTTTCTCCCTTGAGCCAGCCATAGGGGTGATCCGCGTTTTTATGGGAGATGATTTTGAAGGAGGAGGACTTGAGGCCTGCTTCTTCGCCGGGGCTTTCTTCAATCCACTCTACTTTATAGCCTTTGGCTTCGGCCCACCGGGCATACATGCGGGTCAGCATGAGGGTCCAGTCTTGGGCTTCCGTGCCGCCTGCGCCAGCGTGGACTTCGATGAAACAGTTATTCCCGTCGGCCTCCCCAGATAACAGGCTTTCAAGCCGCAAGCGTTGAACTTTTTTGTGAAGAAGGACGATGTCCTGCTCAGCACTTTCCTGAACCTCGAGATCATCTTCTTCGGCACTAAGGGCGAGAAGTTCAAGGGTATTTTGTAAATCTTGGTCGAGGGTGGTGATACGGCCTAAAGCTTGTCCCAGCTGCTCCCGCTCCCGCATGAGCTCTTGAGCGCGCTCTGGATTTTCCCAGAGGGTGGGGTCTTGGACTTCCGCTTCAAGGGCGTGAAGGCGGGCTTGGGACGCGTCCCAGTCAAAGATGCCCCCTCAGGAGAATCAATATCCCCTTAATGTCATGAACGAGGGTTTCAATTTCAGCACGCATGGTGAGCTCCTAAGCTTAATAAACGCCGCCGGTTCCTGTGAGCGGCGGTATGGGAGGAATGGGGGAAGGATGGTGAGGAGAGGGGATGTAAGAGGGGCGGTGAGGGGGGCCATAGGCAGAGGGTGGTGGAGAAGATTCGGAAGAGGGCCTGGGAGACTCGGCTTTGGGCAACCCCTGATTTTCTTTGAGGGCTTCGTAAATGGGTTGACCGTTTGTTTCTATCATCCGCACAAGTTTCATGCCCGGGGGAATCTTGAAGGGCTTGCTGGGAATGCCCTCCAGGGCCTTACTGAGGAAGTTCACGCCCATGGGGAGGGCCACACGGGCACCGCCTTGCATGTGGCCGAGGGGTTGAGGATTGTCGTACCCCACATAGCATCCAATGACGAGATCCGGCGTGTAGGCAAAGAACCAGGCATCCTTTTCACCGTTTGTGGTGCCTGTTTTGGCGGCTAAGATTTTGCCGATCACTTGAGCGCGTCTGGCTGTTCCGGCGCGCACAGCTCCCTCTAACATAGAGGTGATCTGATAAATGCTGCGTGGATCGGCGACCTGTTCCCGGGTATCTTCAATGGTGGGAGGAGGAAGGTTCTCATCCCATAAGAGGTTTTTACAATGGAGGCAGGTGCGGGTATCTGCTGTAAAAATTGTCCGCCCATGGCGATCTTGAATGCGGTCGATGAGGGTGGGGGTGAGTCGCTTTCCGCCATTAGCAAGCATGGCATAGGCTGTTGTCATGCGGAGGAGGGTGGTTTCGCCTGCACCGAGACACATGGCCAGCTGCATGGGCACCCGATCGATAATGCCGAACTTTTCAATGATCTTTGCCACAGGTTTCATGCCAACGAACTGGTGTACCAGACGCATGGTCACCCGGTTCAGGGATTTTTGAAGACCGACCCGCAAGGGTACAATTCCATAGATGGTTTTCATCATATTTTTTGGGGTATAAACGCCCAAGCCTCGCCCCATGGCAATGGAGATGGCTGAGTCGGACACCCGGGTGGCGGGGGAAAATCCGCGCTCCATGGCTGCTAAATAGACAAAGGGTTTAATGGCGGATCCGGGCTGGCGCTTGGCTTGGGACGCTCGGTTAAATTTGGTGGATTCAAAGCTGAATCCCCCCGACATGGCAAAGATGCGACCTGTGTGGGGGTCCATGGCAATGAAGCCGCCTTCGACAGCTGGGATTTGCTGTAAGGCGTATATCTCTCCTTTTCCAGATACTTTTTCAACCACGACAGCATCCCCAACTTTGACGACATCCTGGGGTTTTGCAATGGGAGGACCGACCTCAATGGCGGGTGAGTCAGTGTCTGGTGCAACGGCAGGGGGGGGGACAAAGTGACGGGCCCATTTAAGTTCAGAAAGAGGGATTTTCCCTTCCTTTCCGGATTTCAACCCAATGATGGTGCTGTCGCCTGTGAACTTCAACACAATGGCCAGCTCCCACGGGGCGATGCCGGGCGGGGTGGGAATGGCTTTCAGTTGTTTGAGCCAGGTCTCGTTGTCAGTGCCTGCGAGCTCCGCATGAAAGGGTGCCCCGCGCCATCCATGGTCGCGATCATAAGCGATTAGGGCTTTACGCAGAGCCCAATCTGAAATTTTCTGGAGGCGCGGATCCAGGGTCGTCCGGATGGTGAGGCCGCCTTTATAAAGGGCCTTCTCTCCGTATTTTGTGACGATGTTGCGACGGACTTCTTCCGCAAAGTTATTAGCCCGTACGACGTGGGTGGGATCGGGCCGTTTCAGCTCAATGGGCTCTGCTTTGGCGGCCAGCGCTTCATCCCGGGTGATGACCCGCTCTTCATACATGCGGGTGATGACCCAATCGCGGCGGGCTTTTGCGGCAGCATAATTTGTGGAGGGACTATATCGGCTGGGGGCTTTAGGCAAGGCTGCGAGGAAGGCCACTTCTGCAATAGAGAGTTCGCTTAAAGATTTGTTGAAATAGTTGAGGGCTGCTGCGGCAATGCCGTAGGAACGGGCGCCTAAATAAATTTCATTGAGGTAAATTTCAAGGATCCGATCCTTACTTAAAGCGGTTTCAATCCGGAAGGAAAGGATGGCTTCTTTGATTTTTCTCTCAAGAGAGGCCTGGGTTGAGATATTGGTCAGGAGAAGATTTTTCGCCACCTGTTGGGTGATGGTGGAGGCTCCCATGGGGCGTTTGTTGCTGCCCATTTGGCTCAAGTTGATGAGAGCGGCTCTCATGATACCGAAGATATCCAGGCCCGGATGAACGTAAAAATTCTTATCTTCTGCCGCGAGGAAGGTTTGAATGACCCGCTTTGGGATCGCTTCAATCGGCACAAATACCCGGTTTTCAGTAGCATATTCTGCAAAAAGACGGCCATCACTGGCATACAGGCGGCTGACGACCGCGGGTTCATATTGGGCGAGTTGTTCGTAGTCAGGAAGGGCGCGGCCAAAATAATACAGAACGGAAAGCGTGCCTGCCCCTGCCAAAAGGCCCAGGATAAAAAGAAGTGTAAAGGTCCATGTTAAAAAGCGGATCATTTCTAAGTGTGAGTGCCCTTTTAATGTTGCCCGCACTGTGCCGAAAGCGGGAGGGGGGGTCAATAGGAATCTGTTGGTTGACTTGTTTTTGGAAGGGGGTACTTTTAACTCGTTTTTAAACATTTCAGCATTATAATGTTATCTATCGTTAATGCTCTCTTTTTTAAAAGAAAAACTCTTTGTTAAAAGGAAATATTATTATGATTCAGAAAACTTTTTTTTCAGCCCTTTCCTTAAGTTTGCTTGTTGGCGCTTCTTTCCCTGTTGTAGCTATGCAGCTAGGAGCGTCCTCTATCCCTGCGGGAGAAGCTCCTGCAAGTACTGCGTTGGCATCCTCAGCAGATCTTGCAGACGTAGAATCGGCAGAGGTAGCCTTAGCATCCTCGACCTCCCGCCCTCCAGCGTTTGATACATACAGAAAAAAATGCGAAGAAGACGTAGCGCAAAGGGAGGATTTCTATAATGAAAAATTACGGGCATGTAAAGAAATTCTTCGTGAAAAAACAATAGCAGAAGCCGCAGTCGTAGCAGCAACAAACGATGTACGAGCAGCAGAAGCCGCAGCAGTCGCAAAAGAAGCAGCAGTCGCAGAAGCAGCAAGAAAAGCAGCAAAAGAAGCAGCAGCAGCAAGAGAAGCAGTCTTAACACCAGAAGCAAGAGAAGCAGCGAAATCAAAAGGAGTAGAAGCGGCAGAAGGACTAGCAAGAGAAGAAGCAGCAGCCGCAGCAGAATTAGCAGCCGCACGCGACTTATTGCCAGCAGGGAAATTAGCAAGTTTATCATCTGGACAAAATGACAGTCTTATAAAAGCACGTGAGGATTTCCTAAAAACAAATGAAAAATACGTAGCCGCAAAAGCAGCAAAAGAAGCAGAATGCATACGCATAAGAAAAGAACAAGAAGAAGCAGTCAGACTCGTAAGTGCATTAAGAGACGTAAAAGAAGCAGCAGAAAGTAACCTCCTATCGATAAATGAAAGATATTCAAAAGAAGAAGTATTAAAAGAAGAGGCGTTCAAAGAATTAAATGCAGCACGCATAAGAGAAAAAAAAGAAAAAGCAGCAGAAGAAAAAGCAGCAGAAAAAGCAAAAGTAGAAGCAGAAGGTGATGAGAGCGACTGGGGTGAGGGCGATTGGGAAGAGGAATAGCTACAGCCGCAGCCGCAGCAGGATAGTAAAGCTCCCTCACGGAAGGTTGTTGTAAAAATTTTTGCAATAGAGTGGTTTTTGTATTATACTTCCCTTGTTAATTTTGTTAACTGCGCGCTTTCTTGAATGAGAGGGGCGCCTTTTTAAAAGGATTTATATGATGACACAAAAAACGCTTTTTTCAGCCCTTGCTTTAAGCTTGCTTATTGGTTCCTCTTACCCTGTTTTAGCCTCTCATAAGGATGAACAACAGGTCGGAGCGTCCTCTATGCCTGCGAGAGCAGTTCCTGCAAGTGCGGCAGAACCCTCTCTGCCTGTCCCCGTGGCTTCCCCTTCCGTTCTGAGGGCCGGCATTCCTGAGCCGGAAATTATGTCTTTAGAGGAGTTCCAAAAAAGTGGCCTAGAACAAGAGGCGGCAGCAGCTAAGGTCTCCTCTCGTCCTGCGGCAGCAGCTTGGCCAGAAACAGAGGATTCTCAAATCGTACGAGAAACACAAATGTCAGAAAAAAAGCGCCTCGACAAAGAAAGAGCAGAAAGCGATTTTAATAGAGCAATAAAGACAACGGAGGTTCTAGAGGACGCCGAACGATCAAAAATGGAAAGCTCAGACAATGAGCTTGCAAGAGAATATGCCCGAATACGCGCCTTAATACAGAAAAGGAAGGAAAAGGGTCTCCCAGTTGTGGAAGCATATGAGGAACTTCAAAGAGCTGGCAATGCCCTAGACTCTGCCGCAGCAAAGGTAGCAAGGGAAGCAAATCCCGAAGCATATGCTGAATATGACAGAGCTGAGTTGGCATTGGAAAAAATAGTAAGAGAAGAAAAAGAAGGTGAATACACTAAAACAAGAAGTATGTTGGAAGATCTTCGCCGTGAAAAGGACATAGCAGAGAATGCGTTGTTAGAAGCACGAAGGAAAGTGTACGAAACAGAAAGAGAGAAGTTAGATGCAAAAAAAATAAAAGATGACAAAGCAAGAAAATTACTGTTGCTTGTAATAGAAGCAACAGATGAGGTGTTAAAACCAGAAAACAGAGGAGAAGGAGCAGAAGCAGAAGAATACACAAGAGAAACAGCAGCATACTTACAAATATTATCCGAAGAAAGAAAAAACAGCTCGTCCTTGCAAAAAGCATCGCTTCGTGAGACTGAGGCCTATGAACGTCACGAAGCAGCAAAAAAGAAATTCCTCGCACCACGAAAAGAAAGATTAACGCAAGAAATAGAAAAAAAACTCGCAATAGAATTAGCAAAAGACAATGTAACAAAATTAGAAAGTTTATGGGAGAAAGCAAAGGACGAAGAAAAAGTGGCGCTTTCCACTTGGGAAGCAATAAATAAAAAATATGTCATGCTGAAACAAGAAAAAACAAAACAAGAAAAGAATTTAAGCGATTTAAGAAAAGCAAAAAGAGCAGCAGAAAGAGAGCAAGCAGAAGAAGAAAGAAAAGCGGAAAGGGAAAGAGAAAAGGAAAAAGGAGCTGGGGACGACTGGGGTGAGGGAGATTGGGAAGAATAATAGAAATTTGCAGAAGCTGACAAACAGGAATCAGAAAAAATCCTGATTTCTGTTTTCTGATAACTGAGACCTTGCATCCCTCAAAGTGTATGATACACTTTCTCATCATTCAAAAATTGAGAAGATTGTTATGGAAAAAGTTCCCATGACTTCTGGAGGGCTCAAGCGCCTTCAGGAGGAATTCCACCATTTAAAGAGCATCGAGCGGCCCGCAGTCATTAAGGCGATTTCGGAAGCGCGAGAGCATGGCGACCTCTCTGAAAACGCGGAATATCATGCGGCCAAAGACAAACAAGGTTTTGTGGAAGGGCGTATTAAGGAACTTGAAGGGAAGATTTCCCGTGCCGAGGTGATTGACGTGCAGGCCCTTTCAGGGACCGATATCAAGTTTGGCGCCACCGTGACGTTGATTGATGACGAAACGGAAGAAAACCTCACCTACCAAATTGTGGGCGTGGATGAGGCGGATATTAACAAAGGGCTCCTCTCCCTCAACGCGCCGCTTGCGCGCGCCCTCATTGGGAAATCCGTAGGCGATACGTGTGAGATCACGACCCCTAAGGGGAGCAAGTCTTACGAAATTTTGAAGGTGGTTTACAGATAACAGGAGTCTGGATGCAGGAATCAGGACAAGAGGTCCGGCCCCCTGTTTTCTTCTCTCTGCCTCCTGTCAGAGCATATAAAAAAGCGTCACCACCAACGTCCCATAAAATGTGATTCCCTTTATTTTTAAGTAGAGCACATGCGAGAGGAAGTTACGTACAACGGGTTGCCTCTCTCAGGTAAGCACAGTATAAGAGAAGACTTCTTCAGTGCCCGTAGCTCAGTTGGATAGAGCACCAGATTCCTAATCTGGGGGCCGTTGGTTCGAATCCAATCGGGCACACCATCCGCCGTCGCGACGCCGTCCGGCTACGCCAGCCGTGGCGAGAGGCGGACACAGGGTTTTCTTAGTTAATAAATCCCCTCACGCCATCTCCCCCTTTCTTTTTTTGTAGGCCCCGACACTCAAAGGAATCGACAGAATGTAAAGAAAGGTTCCAATACTGAGCGTCCACCAGGGGATGCTGAAGAGAGCTGCCATGACAACCGCAACCGTTATTAGGAAAGGGCGAATGAGGGAGAGGGGAATGCGGACCTTCTTCAGTCCGTAGGTAGGAATGCGGCTGATCATTAAGAGACCTGTGAGCGTTAAGCTGCAAGAGAAAAGAAGGGGAGAGTTGCGAAAATTCATCTCGAGAGCAAATCCGACCATGAGCGGGAGAAGGGCCAAAATGGCCCCTGCGGGTGCGGGAACGCCTACGGAAAACGTTTTTGTCCATTCGGGCTGGGAGGCATCCATATTTGTGTTAAAACGCGCAAGGCGAAGGGCCATGCAGGTGGAGAAAAAGAGGGTAAAAGCCCACCCCGTTCCTTCCCAGGTTTGCAGACTGTAGAGATAAAGGACCACCGCGGGGGCAATGCCAAAGCTGATAAAATCGGAGAGGGAGTCAAGTTCTGCGCCAAAGGTGCTGGCCACTCTCAAAAGACGAGCGATTCGGCCATCCATCGCGTCGAGAACGGCCGCAATTAAAATTAGGCTTACGGCCCACTCCCACCGTTCAGCAAGGGCAAAACGGATGGCGCTGAGTCCTGTGCAAAGGGCGGTGACCGTAATGGCATTGGGGATGAGACGTGCTAAATGGGGAGCTGCTGGAGTTGGCATCTCTACTTCCTTCCTAAGCGTTGCGGAGCCTTAGACTGTAAATCACCGATGAGGGTTTCTCCCCCCAACATATATTGTCCTTCAATGACTTGAGGATTCACGCCTTCTGGGAGGTAGAGATCCACGCGGCTCCCAAAGCGGATAATGCCGAAGAGGTCGCCCGCTTGGACGGTTTGTCCCACTTGAGCCTCGGAGAGGATCCGCCGTGCAATGAGTCCTGCAATTTGGACGACGAGGACTTCTTGGCCAGAGGGGGTTTTGATAATCACAGAGTTCCGCTCGTTAAACTTGCTCGCTTTGTCGAGAGACGCATTCAAAAACTTGCCAGGGTGGTAGAGGGTCTTAATAATTTCTCCGCTTACCGGAATGCGATTGACGTGGACATCAAAGACATTGAGAAAAATGCTGACACGGGTGAGGGGCTTTTTCTCCCATTTCAGTTCTTGGGGTGGGATCGCCTTTTCTATTTTTGTCACCATTCCATCAGCGGGGCTGATAATGAGTCCCTCTCCAAGAGGAGTCACCCGGTGAGGATTGCGGAAAAAATAAATGCACCACAGAGTGAGGAGGGTTCCTCCAATCCCCCAAAGCGGTGAGAACATAAATAAAACTGAGGTGATCAGGGCAAAAAGAGCGATAAAGGGCCAGCCGGCGCGGTGAATCGGGGGGAAAATTGCTTGCATAGAGTCCTCTGCTTATATTTTCAGTACTTTATAGCTTGTTTGGGGTATGGATTCAAGGCCCGCCGTCGGGCTCCACCCGCCTTCGCTAAAGCTTCGGCGTGCCATCCGCCATAGCGACTTCGTCGCGACGGCGGGCTGCTACACCTTCACTGGCATGATTGCGCGCGCCTTATCCCCCCTTGTAGAAAGGAATTTTTTATGACTAAATGTAGGTTATGGAGGCTTTTAAGAATTTAATAAAAAACTTAGCCTTGTTCTTACTTGTCGGCGCCGCGCCTTCCCTCTGTTGGGCCGGAGGCCTTTTCTCAGCCATTTCTTGGCCTTCCTTTTTTCTCCTTGCAATGGGTATTTTTTGCGCGCTTTGGCTCAAAACACGGAGTTCGTTGAGTACGCTCAAGCAGCTTCTCTTGGCGCGTGAGGAAGAATGGGCTTTGTGTGAAGGGGACCAAATTATTGAAAAATCCTCCTATTTTCCGGGCGATACGCTTCAATCCTTTCGTACATTTGTGCATGCCCATTCTCTTCCTCAAGTGGAGGAGTGTCTTGGAAAACTCTTGAAAGAACATTTCCCTTTTCAAACCCATCTTCGTGCTCATGCGAATAATGCGTCCTACTCTTTGACGGGCGCTGCAATTGATGGAAAGACAGCGCTTTTTCTTAAAAATATCACAGAAAATGTGGGTCAAGAGCGTGTGCGGACAGAAAACCAGCGAAAGAATGAGGAGCTTATTAAGAAGCTCCAGACGACCCTTGAAATTCTCCCTATTTTTGTCTGGCATCGGGATGAGCATCAGAGGATTACCTATTGTAATATTAAGTATGCGAGTGCTGTGCAGGCGGTGCCGACGAAAATATATGAGGAAGATATTGAGCTCATCCAACCCCGCGCGGCCAAATCTCTTGCCCGTAAGGCGCTTAATATGCAGATTTCCCAGCATGTTGATAGTACGGCGATTGTTGGGGGGGAGAGGCTGCACTTGCGACTTTTTGAAGTGCCAGATATTTGTGGCAAGGGAACGCTTGGAATTGCTTATGATATTACGGAATTGCAAGAGGCGAGGACGGACATAAAGGAGCTTATCGCTGCCCATGGTGTTGTTCTTGACCATTTGACGACAGCGATTGCGGCTTATGATGCGGATGGGATCTTGCATTATTATAATCAGGCTTATGTCGCCTTACATGGTTTTAATGAGGAATTTCTTAAGGCGAAGCCTCGTCTTGATGAGGTCCTAGAAGATCAAAGAAACCGGCGGCAGATTCCTGAATATTCTGATTTCCCTGCTCATAAGAAACGGTGGATGGCACAATTGAGAGAACAAACGGTTCCTCAAGAAGATCTCATGCATTTACCAGATGAGCGGACATTGAGAATCTTTAGTGCTCCTTATCCCCATGGGGGGCTTCTCTTTATTTTCGAGGATATTACGGATACGCTCGCTCTTGAGCGGACCAATAAGACGCTTTTGGACGCCTATCAAACGACACTGGATCATCTTTTCGAAGGGGTCATCATCGTTGGCAGTGATAATCGCCTTAAGAGTTTCAATCCCAGCTACATGAGCCTTTGGAAACTGAAGCCGCAAGATATAGAGATCGGGGAGCATCTTGCAGATATCCTTGAACGCCTCAAGAAATTCTTCGATTATGGAACTGAAGGCTGGGACTTTTACAAGGCAAATGTCATTGCGAATATGACGGACCGCCTCCCAAAGACCGGACAATTTACCCGCAAAGACGGGATGATTATCAACTTTTGCTATGTTCCCCTTCCCAATGGCGATCACTTGATCAGCTATATGGATGTCTCTGATCCGTCTCGGATTCAGCAGGCTCTTGAAGAAAAGAAAGCGGTTGTGGATCAGATATCCCACCTGCAATCTGTCTTTACATCGAGTGTTTCGGATGAGCTGAAGCCGCCTCTCGCACTTATTAATACGTGTGCGGAAAGTTTGTCTGCAGGGGCTTCGGAAACGTTGAATGAACGGCAAATCGAGTATGTGGGGGGGATTCTGGACGCCTCAACCACTCTCCTCACTCTTGTGGATGATATTCTCGATACGGTGTCTCTTGAGACAGGAAACCTTTCTTTTTCTCCTTCTCTTGTCTCAATTCCGTCTCTTTTGAAAGAGGTTGTGAAGCATGTGTCTCAGCAAAAGGGACCTTCCCTTGTTGAAAAGCATAGCAAGGACGTCAAAGAGTGGGTCGTTGATGAGAAACGACTCAAGCAGGCTCTCCTCATCCTTGTTGAGAGAGCTCTGGAAGGGGTTTCTTTGGAGAGACACTTAAAGCTCGCAGCGCATCTTCATCAAGATGCGCTTGAGATTGCTCTTCTTGATGTCAATACGACCCTGGAGCTTCAAGATCTCTTTGTGAAGGGGGCGGGTAAGAAGGGCGGCGGCGTCCGGGAGGCGCTCGCTGAAAAGCTTATTGCCCTCCATGGAGGACGCTTCTCTCTTTCTTCAAAACCTGAGGGAGATGTCTTGATGCGGTGCGTCTTGCCTCAGACTTCTTTTGGAAATGTGAACACACCTCCCCGGAAACGGAAGGTGTAGTGAGAAGACGAGGTGAGGCCAGATAAAGCTTACCCGCGCAAGCGCGGAAACTATATCTGGGTCCCCGCCTGCGCGGGGATGACAGTAGGGGCATGGGGATGACACATTTTCCTGCCTCCAGACCCCCGTTTCCCGACTCCTGAAACATATACACGGTTTCTGTGGATAAGGCTGTGGGTAATTCCCGTGGAACAGAAAATTTTCTTGGCAAAAGCAGCGTCTTGTTCACAATGCCTCAAAATGAGGCATTCTTTTTAACCCTTTGATTTCAAAGGATATTTAAATGTAAAGGGGTTTTGACCTTCTGAAGATAAAAAAAAATTAAGAGGCTTTTTAGGGAGGAGGCCCTTCCCCCCTCACTGTGTATAACTGCCTCCCTTATTTCTCTCGTAAATAGGGTTTTAAATAATGTCCGGTGTAACTTGTTGGAACGTCTACGATGGTTTCAGGAGTTCCTGTGGCAACAATATTCCCGCCTCCTTCGCCTCCCTCGGGACCGACATCAATGATCCAATCAGCGGTTTTAATCACATCCAGGCTATGTTCAATGACAATCACTGTATTTCCTTGATCAACGAGGCGGTGCAGCACCTCAAGGAGCTTCCGGACATCCTCAAAGTGCAGCCCCGTTGTGGGTTCGTCGAGAATATAGAGGGTTTTGCCGGTGGCGTGCCGGGAGAGTTCTTTTGAGAGTTTAACGCGCTGGGCTTCACCGCCCGATAAGGTGTTGGCCCGTTGCCCAAGGTGGATGTAGCCGAGGCCCACTTGGGAAAGGGTCAAGAGCTTTTCCTTAATGGGGGGCATGGCGTCAAAAAAGACCAAGGCTTCATCCACGGTCATATCTAAAACATCTGAGATGGATTTGTCCCGATACTTAATTTCGAGGGTTTCTCGATTGTACCGTTTGCCGTGACACTGATCACAATCCACAAAGACATCAGGCAGAAAGTGCATCTCAATTTTAATGACCCCGTCGCCCTGACAGGCTTCACACCGGCCCCCCTTCACGTTGAAGGAAAAGCGTCCCACGGCATAACCCCGCGCTTTGGCTTCCGGCAGCCCTGCAAACCACTCGCGGAGGGGAAGGAAGAGATTCGTGTAAGTGGCGGGGTTGGAGCGGGGGGTTCTGCCGATGGGGGATTGGTCGATATCGACAATTTTGTTGATGTGCTCGATTCCCTCAATGCGATCATGGGGGCCAGGAACCTCTGAATTATCATTGAGGAGGTGAGCTAGGCTCTTGTAGAGAGTCTCAATGACGAGGGAAGATTTTCCCCCCCCTGATACGCCTGTGACGCAGGTGAATGTTTTCAAGGGGAAATCAACGGTGAGATTATGCAGGTTGTGAGTGCGGGCTCCTACGACGCTTAACATGCGCGTAGGATCAATAGGACGCCGTTGAGGGGGAATCGCAATCTTCTTTTCGCCACGCAAATATTGCCCGGTGAGGCTCTCTGGCGAATCCATAATATCTTGGGGCGTTCCTTGGGCGACAATAAAGCCCCCATGGAGGCCGGCCCCTGGTCCCATATCGATCACATGATCGGCAGCGCGGATGGCATCCTCGTCATGCTCAACCACGAGGACACTGTTTCCTAGATCGCGCAGATGGGTCAGGGTGCTGAGAAGCCGATCATTGTCCCGTTGGTGAAGGCCGATGGAGGGTTCGTCCAGAACGTACAAAACGCCCATGAGGCCTGAGCCAATTTGGGAGGCGAGGCGAATCCGCTGGCTTTCGCCTCCTGAGAGGGTGCCGGAAGCGCGGGCGAGGGAGAGATAGTTTAAACCGACGCTCACCAAAAATCCTAACCGTTCCTCGATTTCTTTTAAAATACGAGCCGAAATTTCTTTGTCTTTTGGGGTTAACTTCCCCCCTAATTCCTGAAACCAGGTGTACGCATGGCCGATGGACATTTCCGTAACCTGTCCAATGGTGAGGCCTTGGATTTTGACGCACAGCGCTTCAGGTTTCAGACGGTACCCGTGGCAAGCCTCGCAGGGGAGGGAATTTTGATAGCGGTTCATTTTTTCGGGTTGACCGTAGCGGTCTTTGCGCTCTTTCTGTCGTCGTGCCATACTGGGAACGACCCCCTCAAAAACTTTATTTTGAGTGAAGGTGCGGGACTCGTCCGTATAGGTGGTGGGCACCTTTTCTTTTCCAGACCCGTATAAAATGATTTCCTTTGTGCGCTCAGGGAGCTTAGCAAAGGGCTGAGTCATGGTTCCCCCATATTGGGCGACAACGGCTGAGAGCGCTTGGTTGTAATAATGGGAGAATCCCCCCGCCCAGGGAGCGATAGCCCCCTCTTGAAGACTTAGGGTTGGATCAGGAACAATGAGAGCTGGATCAAACACAATCTTAACGCCTAAGCCATCGCATTCCGGACACGCCCCAAAGGGGCTATTGAAGGAGAAGAGTCGGGGCTCGATTTCACTGAGGGTGAACCCGGAAACGGGGCAGGCGAACTTGGCAGAGAAGGTTTGGATTTCGTCAGGGGTCTCTGCGTAAAGAAGTCCGTCGGAGAGTTTGAGGCACGTCTCAATGGCATCCGTCAGGCGGTGGCCAATGTCAGGTCGGATAATCAGCCGATCGACGACCACCTCGATATCATGGGTGACTTTTTTATTGAGGGTAGGGGCGTCTTCAATATCGTAGACTGTTCCATCGATTTTCAACCGTTGGAAGCCTTGCTTCTGCAAATCTAAAATTTCTTTTTTATACTCTCCCTTTCGGCCGCGCACGATGGGGGCGAGGAGGAAAAGGCGGGTACCTTCGGGCAGGTCCATCAGGCGGTCTGCCATTTCAGAAACAGTTTGGCTTGTAATCGGAAGTCCTGTGGCCGGTGAATAGGGAACGCCAATGCGGGCAAAAAGCAGCCGTAGATAGTCATAGATTTCCGTGACGGTGCCGACCGTTGAGCGGGGATTTTTAGAGGTGGTTTTTTGCTCAATGGAGATGGCGGGTGAGAGTCCGTCAATGGCATCCACATCCGGCTTTTGCATGAGCTCCAAAAATTGGCGCGCGTAGGCGGAGAGGCTCTCCACATAGCGTCGCT
Organism: Alphaproteobacteria bacterium; assembly: GCA_013287205.1. GTDB lineage: Bacteria > Pseudomonadota > Alphaproteobacteria > UBA9655 > UBA9655 > UBA9655. Next base: position 7,675 of record JABDEE010000015.1, on the reverse strand, counting down.
GCCCTTCCGCATAGATCGTATCAAAGGCAAGGGAGGATTTTCCTGATCCGCTCAAGCCGGTGATGACAACGAGCTTATCCCGCGGGATCACGACCTCGATGTTCTTCAGATTATGTTCCCGGGCACCCCGGACATGGAGACAGTTCAAATTTTTCATATTTTTAACAAAAATGTTGAATTATAAATTTCATGGACATATGCTCATCGTACTTAAAGATACTGGTTAGGTTATCCCCCCAGCTACGCCAAAGGCTACGCTGTGGCGAGTCGGGGACCCAGAGCAACACGAAAATTCTTTCATGCCTTGGCTCCTGGGTCCCAGGTCAAGTGACTCTAGCCCCCGACAAGTCGGGGGGAAAGAGTCACTAAGCCTGGGATGACACTGGGTGGTAATTCACACCCGGAATCTTCAAGTCAAACAAGTATATGTCCATCCTCACCTCTCAGTCTAAAGGAAACTCCCATGAATGCAACCGCCCTTGAGACCCAAACCCGCACAACGCTGGCAGCGGCTTATCGCTTGTTGGCGCAACGCCAGATGGATGACTTAACCTACACCCATCTTTCCGCTCGCGTTCCGGGGGAAGAGGCGTATTTCATCTATCCTTTTGGGATGTTGTTTGAGGAAGTGACAGCATCTTCCCTTCTTAAAGTTTCCCTCACAGGAGAGATCTTGGAAGGGGAGGAGGTCCAGTATAATCAAACTGGCTATGTGATTCACGGCAGCATTTACCAGAGGCGTCCGGAGATCAATGCCGTGTTCCACTTGCATACCACAGCCGGGGTGGCAGTGTCCGCGATGGCGTGTGGCCTTTTGCCCCTTAGCCAGTTTTCCTTCCATTTTTACAACCGCCTGGCCTATCACGGGTATGACTCCTTGGCTCTGGACTACCGTCGGCAAGGGGACCAATTGGCGGAGGATTTAGGCCCCCACAAGGCGATGATTTTGCGCAATCACGGCACCTTGACCTGCGGCACCACCGTGCCTGAAGCTTTCCTCTATATGCATTTTTTAGAGCAATCCTGCCGGGTCCAGTGTGCTGCTTTGAGTGCAGGGCAACCTCTCACCATGCCTCCTCCCGAGGTGTGTGAAAAAGCAGCGAAAGATCTCCGCGCTTTTGAACCCACATTCGGGGAGCGGGACTGGACGGCTTTGATCCGGCAGCAGGACATGTGGGACCTGAGTTATCGGGGGTAGGTTAGTCGTCCCATAAACCTCTGATTTCCAGGGGAACACGTTTTCCGTCTGCAATAGCTTTCCATGCTGCAACATGTAGCTGGCGACATTTGCGTTGGTTTATCGTCCTGGGCTTCGCTAAAAATTGTACAATTTCCTGTTCGTTAGGGAGCCGCACTCGTTGAGGAAGGGTGTTTGTATATTCGGTCCAGAGGGCATTTTGATTTTCAGCAGATTCTCCCATCATTCTTTCTAGAACTTTGTTACATCTACCCGTATCTTTTTCATGCTTTTGATGCTCGCATCCTTTCTTATATATTTTCTTACGTCTTTTATATTTTGCATGTAACAAGTGATATGGTTCAGGGGACACTAAGTGAAAATGACTGGCTAACCAAGCGACTTGACCTCTTGTGTTAATATTTTCAATAAGATGAAGTTGATGGACTCGACCTTGAGCCATCTGGAGTCGCCCCACACCACCTGTTGCTTCCTCGTCCGTATCACTAGCGGACGCTATTTGCACAGAGAATATGAACAAGAGGGCGAGCGAAGTGCTTTTGAGAGTTATCTTTAAAAATGGAGGGGGCATCGTAAGTTCCTTGTGAGGGGTGGCGTTGTCAAGGAAGTATGTAACGTTTTTTAAAAAAAGCAAGAAAAATCAATCCCTTATGGATATCTGAGGGGGGCCACTTTAAGAACGGAATTGACCCCCTCTTTAGGGATTTGTGAACCAAGAAAAACCTTGAGTGTCCTGCGTTTCGATACGGTCATCCAGAAAATTTTTGAGCCTCAAGAATTGTACTTGCAATCAAAAGATTACCCTCCATAATGAATTTTATTGTTAACCGCACCTCTATTCGGCCTGGAGAGGGTATGCATTTAAATAGGATCGATTTAATAATGTTTATGACCAAGAAGACTCTTTTCTCAATCGTTTCAGCTTTCATCGTTGTTTGGCAGATTTGTGTGCCTTCAGCTCATGCTGCAGCTCCTTCTGAGGATCACGAGCCGTGGTCTCGCATTACCGTTAATAAGCCTGTTATTGCCCACAATGGTGATGTGCAACTTTTTTCTGAATCCTTTGGTGATTCTAAACATCCCCCTGTCCTCCTCATTATGGGATTGGGATCACAAGGTTTTTTGTGGGATGATGCGTTTTGCCAAGGACTTGTCCGAGAAAATTTATTTGTTGTGCGTTACGATCATAGGGACACGGGAGAATCCACTCGTGTTGATAACGCATATACTGTATCTGATATGGCAAAAGATGCCGTATCTGTTTTGGAATCTTATAAGATACCTAAGGCACACATTGTTGGCCTTTCTCTTGGGGGCCAAATCGCCCAATTTATGGGCGCTGACTTCCCTGATGTGGTCTCATCCTTAACGCTCATTAGCACGACCCTAAGCTTCGAACCGTTCCTTAATGCTGTGTTGGAAAAGCCTGCTGAGATCGTTCTTGCAGATGGCAGTACTCTTTCACGCCCTAACCCCGCATACATCGAGTGGGCCAAACGTGCCATAAAACCAGATCAAACGAGAAAGGAGCTAGAAGCAGATTTTGTGAAACGTTGGTGGTGGTTTAATGGAAGAGAAATTGCGTTTAATGAAGCATTCTATCAAAAAAAAGCAAAATTTGCTTTTGACAATCCTAACATGCGTAATACTTGCCCGAACCATACCAAAGCCATTATGGCTTCTTGTGAAGCCCATAAGCAGGTACTCTCAAAGATAAAGGCTCCGACTTCCATTTTCCACGGGACAGGCGACACACTCTTTCCACCCGATCATGCAAGCGCATTAGCTAAGGCGATTCAAGGGTCAAAACTCGAGATTCTTGATAAGATGGGGCACAACCTACATCCCTATTTTTACGACAAAATCATTCAGTCGATTATGGCTCAGGTTAAGTCTCATCAATCATAGGTCGTGGGATTGATACACTTCCCGTACAAAGAAAGAGGCAAAGGCTGCGAGAATGAGGGCTGCAATCACGCTCAACATGGCCATTTGGAAAGCGGCACTTGAGTAGGCGTGGCTGCCATTCGTAAACTGACCTTCCCAAAAAAGGTCCAGTACCCATCCAATAAAAGGTTGGGCCAGGACGCCGCTTAAGAGGCAGACCATGTTCTGAAAGCCTGTGGCCATGCCGCTGATGGAGAGGGGGTTAATCTTGCACACAATGGCATAGGCCATAAATTGCCCCCCACTCATGAGGCCAATGAGGAAAAGGAGGGAGGTCACGGTTGTGCGGGATAGCTCAGGCACATAAACAACAATGATAAAAGCGGCGAGGGCTCCCAGGGCTGACAGGATGAGGGAGGTTTTGAACTGATGGAACCGGTCGCTGAAGTAAGCAAAGAGGGGGGTTCCCACGCCAACACCTAAGTAAAGACAAGAGGTGGCAAAAGAGGCGCTCTGCTTGTCGAGATGGTGCACCTGAACCATGAAGGGCACGCCCCACATATCGGCAAAGCCTGCGAGGGGGACGTACATCATGAAGCCGTAACCGGCCAGCAGCCAGGTTTGGCCTTGTCGTAAGATCGCGTAAAATCCCTCTCGCAGGCTTAAAGTCATATCGCCGTGAGGGTGGTTGTCATGAATATGGTCACGTAGTTGCCTTGGGGGATGATCGCGCACAAGGATCACGATGAGCACCGCCAGGAAAATTCCCCCCATCGCTGTGGCCCAGGTGGCGCCGCGCCACCCCATGCCATCCACGAGGAAGGACATGGGGTAACTTCCTGACATGCCGCCGAGGGTTCCGAGCAAAAGGGTGAGGCCGATAATCATGGGGATACGTTGCGGGGGAAACCAGAGGGTCCCCAATTTCATGCAGCTTAAAAATCCAAAGGCGGATCCCGTTCCGATAAGGAAACGGCCGAGACACGCAACCATCACAGAATCAGAGCTTGCAAAGAGGAGACACCCTAAGGTGCAAAGTAAAGCGGCCACGGTGAGCAGACGTCGAGGGCCGAACTTATCTAAGAGGCTTCCGACGGGGACCTGGAAGACCGCATAGGCGTAGTAGTAGAAGGAGGTGAGCAGGCCTAAGACAGCCGCATCCACTTGAAAGTCGGCCATCAACTCAGTTGTCATAACGCTGGGCGCCACCCGGAGCAGAAATTGATAGCCGTAAAAGAGGGCCGCACAAGACCAGATGAGCCAGCTATGGCGGAGGGAGGTGGGGTAATCAGGGGATAGTGAGAGGTTGGGTTTCGTCATCTGGTGAGTTGCTCTGTGAAGGAAATTTTAGAAACGTGCTACCCCAACTTGTCATCCCCGCCTTCGCGGGGATGACAATACTTCTTTTAACCCTGTTCCCCTCTTACTTTCTATCGCCCACCAATTGCAGCATCATAAGGAAAAGGTTAACGAAGTCGAGATAGAGGCGCAACGCTCCAAAAATGGCGCGCTTTCCTGCCACCTCTGAGGAACTGCCCGCGGTGTAGCTTTCCTTAATGCTCTGGGTGTCATAGGCCGTCAACCCCGTAAACACGAGGACACCGATCACAGAAATGAGGAACTGGAATCCACTGCTTGCGATAAACATGTTCACGACGGAGGCGATGATGATGCCGATGAGACCCATAAAGAGGAAGCCGCCCATAGCGGTTAGATCCTTGCGGGTCGTATAGCCATAGAGACTCATGGCCGCAAACATCCCTGCGGTGATGAAGAAGACCCGCGCGATGCTTACCCCATCATAGGCTAGAAAAAGCGTCGAAAAGGCCACACCGTTGAGGGCTGCATAGAGCCAGAATACAGACTGGGCTGTTGAGAAGCTCATGGTGTTAATCTTGAAGCTCATGAAAAAGACGAGCGCAATCGGTGCCAGAATAAACAGAAGCATCATCGGCATGATGGCTGCTTGAAGAGCTGGAGAAGATGCGACCAAAAGGGCCACGCCCCCTGTTAGGCCGAGGCCGAGAGCCATATAATTGTAAACACTCAGCATGTAGGCGCGTAAACCTTCACTGTAGGCAAGGGCTCTTTCAGCGCCTAAAATTGTATTATCTCGAGAACGATCTTCCATGAGGAGTCTCCTATTTTAAGTTACTTCGCAATTATAGACCGTCTCTTAAGTGTTCGCAAGGTGGCTAAAAAATATACCGATCCAAAGGCATGCTCAGAAAAAGAAGAAACAAATAGACAATCGAAAAGGCAAAAAAGCGCATGCTTTTTTGAGGATCGTCAGAATATTTTAGGACGATCCCTAGCCCCAAAAAAAGAAGCCCTAATCCAACCGCAACACTCCCATAAAAGATGCCAAAATATCCCAAAGCGACGGGGAGAAGGGTGAGGGGGATGAGGGTACAGAGGTAGAGGAGGATCTGGGTCTTGGTGGCCTCAATACCCGCCACAACGGGCAGCATGGGGATGCCTGCAAGGCGATAGTCCTCATGGCGATAGAGGGAAAGGGCCCAAAAGTGGGGTGGGGTCCACAGGAAAATAATTCCGAAGAGAATCCAGGGGAGGAGACTTGTGTTCCCCATCACGGCGACCCACCCAATGACAGGCGGCAGGGCCCCTGCCGCCCCTCCGATGACAATGTTTTGAGGAGTTCTTGGCTTGAGCCAGATGGTATAAACGCCCACATAGAAAAGGATGGCGGTTGCGAGATAGAAGGCTGCAGGCAGATTCACCACTCCGCCCATTACTGCGACAGATCCCATAGCCAAGATGAGAGCAAAGAGGAGGGCGCTTTGGGAGGAGAGGGTGCCTTGGGGTAAGGCACGTCCTTTGGTGCGTTCCATGCGCTTATCGAGATCGCGCTCATACCACATGTTAAGTGCCCCTGCAGCTCCACTGCCAATCGCAATGCAGAGGATGGCGATGATGGCTTTTGTCAGCGAAATCGTCCCTGGAGCGAGGAGCAGGCCGATGAGTCCTGTAAACACTACCAAGGACATGACCCGAGGCTTGAGAAGGGACCAGTAAGCCGCAATCATATTTTTGGCTGGGTTTCGAATGAATGAAAGGGGGGTGGTGACGACAGGGTCCACTCCAGGGTGGTGGCGCCGGGACCCCAAGGGTTGGCGGGCGCTTTTTTCCCCCACTTGAGGTAATACATTACAAGCCCTAAAAAGAGGAGGCCGGAGCAAAAGCTCATCACAGCGCCTACAGAGGCCACATAATTCCACCCTGCAAAGGCATCGGGGTAATCGGGGATGCGGCGTGGCATGCCGGCGAGACCTAAAAAATGCATGGGAAAAAAGGCCGTATTCACCCCAACGAAGAGAAGCCAGAACTGCACTGTCCCAATCCAATTTGGAATCAATTTCCCCGACATTTTAGGGAACCAATAATAGAACCCGGCGAAGATGCCGAAGAGGGCGCCCATGGAGAGAACATAGTGGAAATGACCGACCACGAAGTAGGTATCGTGGAGGGCAATGTCAACGCCTGCATTGGCAAGCGTCACGCCTGTGACGCCCCCAATCACAAATAGGATGATGAACCCAATGGCATACAACATGGGGGTTTTGAAGGTGAGGGATCCGCCCCACATGGTCGCAATCCAGCTAAAGACCTTGATGCCGGTGGGGACGGCAATGATGAGGGAGGCTGCGGAAAAATAGGCATTGGCGTCCACATCTAATCCGACCGCAAACATGTGATGGGCCCACACGACAAACCCCACGACGCCAATGGTCACCATGGCATAGACCATGCCGAGATACCCAAAGATGGGCTTGTAGGCAAAGGTCGAGATTACTTGGCTCACAACGCCGAAAGCGGGGAGGATCATGATGTAGACTTCCGGATGTCCAAAAAACCAAAAGAGGTGTTGGAACAAAAGCGGGTCCCCGCCCCCTGCCGGCTCAAAAAAAGTTGTGCCAAAGCCGCGATCGGTGAGGAGCATGGTGATAGCGCCGGCAAGCACGGGCACCGCGAGGAGAAGCAAAAAGGCGGTCACGAGCATACTCCACACAAAGAGGGGCATTTTGTGCAAGGTCATGCCGGGCGTGCGCATATTCAGGATGGTTGTAATAAAGTTGATGGCACCCAAAATGGAGGAAGCGCCCGCCAGGTGGAGACTGAGGAGCATAAAATCAACAGCCGCGTCCGGGTGGCCAATGCTACTCAAGGGAGGATAGAAGGTCCACCCTGTGCCCGCTCCTGATCCAACAAAGACAGAAAGCGTAAGGAGAATGAGGGAGGGGGGCAACAACCAAAAGCTAATATTATTCAGGCGCGGAAAGGCCATGTCGGGTGCGCCAATCATCAAAGGTACGAACCAATTTCCAAAGCCGCCAATGAGGACGGGCATCACAAAGAAGAAAATCATGAGTAGCCCATGAGCCGTGAGGACCACGTTGTAGATTTGGTATTCGCCCCCTGCCAGCAAGGTCCCGTGGGGGTGGGCGAGTTGGAGGCGGATCAACAGGGACATGGTGGAGCCAAAGAAAGCCCCAAAAGCCCCAAAGAAGAGATACAAGGTGCCAATGTCTTTGTGGTTGGTGGAAAGAATCCACCGGCGCCAACCTGACG
>JABDEE010000014.1 GCA_013287205.1 Alphaproteobacteria bacterium | reverse complement strand
GTGAGACAGTGACAGCCCCGGACCCAGGCGTCTTCCTGATGACAATCAAGCAACCAGTGGGAGTTGTGGCAGCAATTTCCCCCTGGAATTTTCCAGCCTGCCTTGGCGTGCAAGCTTGTGCACCTGCCATCGTTGCGGGATGCACGGTTGTCCACAAACCCGCGCAAGATACGCCTCTCACCTCGCTGGCCCTTGCCTATCTTGCGGAAAAGGCCGGCCTTCCACCGGGTGTCTTGAATGTCTTAACCTGTGAAAATCCCACAGCTGTTGGTGAAGAATTATCAACAAATCCTCTGGTTAATAAGCTGACATTTACGGGATCAACGGCTGTTGGCAAGCTTCTCGCAAGCCAAGCCGCAAGCACGGTTAAAAGAGTTTCCCTTGAATTGGGTGGGAACTGTCCCTTTCTTATTTTTGCGGATGCGAATCTTGAGGATGCGATTGAGAAGGCCTTTATGACAAAGTTCTATAATGCGGGCCAAGTGTGTAATGGGATCAATCGCTTTTTGGTAGAAGATTCCATTTACGACGAAGTTGTCGAAAAGTTTACGCAAAAAGCGAAGACCCTTAAACTGGGATCAGGGCGGAACCCGATGACAACCCTGGGACCTGTGATTAATCAGGCTGCCGTTCGAAAAGTTCAGCGTCTTGTGGATGAGGCACAGAAAAAAGGGGCCATCTTGGTGATGGGAGGCACGGCAGAATCCCTGCTTTATGAGCCCACAATTTTGAAGGATGTACCCACGAATGCGGCGCTCTATCATGAAGAGATTTTTGGCCCCGTTGCTGCATTTTATCGCTTTAAAACCGAAAAAGAAGCCATTCATATGGCCAATGATACGGTCTATGGCCTCGCGGCTTACGTCTTCACAAACAATTTTGAGCGTATTCGACGTCTGAGTGCGGCCCTCGAGGCAGGATCCGTTGGGATTAACACAACGGGTATTTTTAGGGAGATGGCACCCTTTGGCGGCTTCAAGCAGTCAGGCATTGGACGAGAAGGCGGCGTTGTGGGCAGTTTGGACCACTACTATGAAGTCAAGGCGATTACCTTGGGGGCGGGGAATGTTCCCGAAAAGTGAATTCTCTTCCATGGGGACGGGGCGGTGCAAGCGTTAGCACAACAAAAAAAGCAGAAATATTGCTTGGTCCTCTAGAGGGTGATAGGCTGCAATCCAGCTTATCACAGCTCAGGAAAGAGAAAAATGCCAAAGATCATGCTCAAAGTCATCCTTTTTTTCTCTGTGACAGCCCTGACAGGCTGCTTGGACAATCAACAAAATGAGTTTGGGGCACCAACCGCTGGATACGTACAAGTTGACGCTGGCAAACTCTTCTATGAAAAATTTGGATCAGGAGAGCCTATCCTTGTTGTCCATGGTGCGGGCATGGGACACACTTGTTTCCTTCCTCAGATGCTTGAGCTTGCGAAAGACTATCAGCTGATTTTCTACGATCAAAGAGGATCGGGGAAGTCATTGGATGCGGCTCTCGGACCCCAATACGTTAACATTGAGAAATTTACAAAAGATCTTGAGGATTTAAGATCTCAATTGAACCTTGAGAAGGTTGTACTGGTTGGGCATTCTTGGGGTGGGTTTCTTGCGATGAACTACGCTTTAGAATATCCGCACCACGTCTCAAAACTTATCCTATTGGATTCCGCCGCATCTAACTATGAAGGGCAGAAAGCTTTTGAAAAAGAGTTTGCCAAGAGGCTCGAGCCCATTCAGGATAAGATTGCACCTTTCTATCATCTAGAAGATTTTCAAAAACTCAGTGCAGAAGAAATGGGCAATTTGTACAGAAATCTATTTGTCGCGCATTTTGCAAACCCAAATAATATAAAATACCTGACGATCGATAGCGACAAAAAATCGATCCTAAGCGGGTATCAAGTCTGTATGGAAATGTCACGCACCTCTTGGCCAAAACCTGAAGCGAACCTATTGCCTCATTTGCCAAACCTCAAGGTGCCGACACTGATCATTCACGGGGATCGAGATGTTATCCCGCTCTATACAGCGCAACAAACAAAGAATGCCATGCCTCATGCAAAGCTTGTTTGTTTAAAGAATTGTGGTCATTTTCCATTTATAGAGCAGCAAGAAAAGACGTTTGAGGAAATCAGAAAATTCTTGCAGACAGAATAACAGACCCCCTTGCAACTTCTGAAGAGAGGTGGAAAAAGAAGGGGAGACGAAAACACCTCACGCAGGAGACCCCATGAAAACTGTCCTTATTACAGGTGCGACCTCTGGGATTGGGTGGGCAACAGCGCTTCGATTTAATCAAGAAGGGTTTCGTCTTATTCTATGCGGAAGGCGTCGCGATCGCTTGGAGGAATTACAGGCAAAGTTGCAAGTTCCCTGCCATCTTTTGAATGTAGATGTACGGGAGTATGCGCGCTTAAAAGAAGATCTCGCGCTTCTCTCTCCTGATTTTTCTGAAATTGATATTCTCATCAATAACGCAGGATTGGCTTTTGGGCGGGAACTCGCTTATGAGGCCAACTTGGAAGACTGGGAAATCGTCGTGGACACCAACATCAAAGGAGTCATGGGATACACGCATGCCATTCTCCCTCAAATGATGAGTCGCAATCGGGGACATATCATTAATATTGGGTCAGTTGTTGCAACGCGCCCCTATCGCGGTGGACACATTTATGGGGGCACCAAGGCCTTTGTTCATCAATTCTCACGCAATCTAAGAGAAGATTTGCTGGGCACAAACGTGCGTGTCTCAATTATAGCTCCTGGTATAACCGAGACTGAGTTTATAACGGTTTGTGCGAGGGGAGATAAAGAGGTCGCAAAGGCGAAATTTGAAGAAATCCAGGCGCTCCAACCCCAAGATGTTGCGGAAGCTATTTTCTGGGTGACTCAACAGCCCCCTCATGTGAACGTCAACTTAGTTGAACTTATGCCCATTTGCCAAGCGTCCCCCCACTCTATTGCAAGGAAATAAACACAATGTCCCAAATCAGTATCATTGGCGCAGGTCTTGCGGGCCTGACAGCAGCCTATCGTCTGCAGGAGAAGGGCTATGACGTCCAAGTTTATGAGGCGCGTCATCGGCCAGGAGGGCGCGTTTTGACAGCCCAAGTTGGGGAAGGCTATGAAGAGCTGGGGGGTAAAAACTTTTATGATGGAGGAGAGCCAACCCATACGTTGAGGCTCTTAGAAGACCTTAATTTAGAGCCCAATTTTTATGAAATGCCATTTGATGTCTTATATATTCATGGGCAAGAAGTGTCTTCCTTTGTGGAGCTTTTTAAGGAAATTAAGGATCCTGATGCCTTAGAGGCTCACCTGGAAACAATCGCCGCAATAGCCCGTAATCTCCAGGAGGTGATCGACCGCGCTTTTGAAGACCCGGACTTACGCCTTCTTCTCGAATGTACGCTGCGAGGATATGAGGGGTTAGACCCCTGCCAGTTAGATGCTTCGCTTCACGCGTCTCTGTATGGGCTATGCAGCCGCTTTCTGGGAATGCTTTCCGCAGAAGAGGCAGGAGAGATTCCCATGAATCCATGGCTCACGGTGAAAGGGGGGAATGCGTGCCTCCCCCTTGCCTTGAGTCAGCACTTACACAATCCCATTCAGTATGGACATGCCCTGACGGCGCTTCAGAGGGAGGGACAAAAAATCAAATTGGTCTTTGGGGACAGGGAAGTTTTGACAGACCGTGTTCTTCTCGCCATACCTTGTTCTGTTTTTAAGGACATTCATTTTGGAGAGGACGTGATACCGCGAGAAACGGTGGAACGGATGCAGGCCGTTACTTACGGTACAATTTCTAAAATTCTTTTTGCCGCCCCCAAAGGTCACAGGATTTTCTTTTCTCCCGTCACCGTGAGCTGGGCGAATGACACACAGGATGTCAGGACGCTTTATTATGGGGGGCACTATGGCACAGGTGACGTGCAAAAAGCAGAAGCTGTCTTTAAGGAGGGGATGAATGCCATGAAAATGATGGGGACGCCTTGTGCTCTCTCCTTCGATTCCCTGCAAGAGGCAGAAGACATGCAATTTGCAACCTACCCAGACGGTGTCTTGAAAAGTTGGACTTTGGATGTTTATGTTCAAGGCGCTTATTCCACCGTTGGAATTGGAACCGCCTCGTGGTTCAAAGCGTGCGAAGACTTCCAAGGAGAAAAAGTGCGGACACTCTTTAAACCCCTTCAGAACCAAATCTTTTTTGCAGGAGAACACACAACCGTCGTGCCAGAGGCTGCGAGCACCATGGAGGGAGCAATTGAATCAGGAGAACGCATGGCCCGCTTGATTGATGGGATGTGTAGGGGATAAAGGGTGATGAAAAAAGACGAGCGTATCCTAATCATTGGCAATTCGGGCTCAGGGAAAACATGGCTCGGGAAGAAGTTGGCGGAGAAGGGACAGATTCCCTTATTCCATATGGACACAATCAGATGGGATCAAAGTGGGTATGAGATTCGACGATCAGCGGCGGATATCACAAAAGATCTCAACCATATCCAAGAGAAAGAGCAATGGATCTTAGAGGGAGTCTTCGGAAAAATGGCCCAAGAGATGCTCCCTTTTGCTACCACTTTGATCTGGTTGGATCTCCCTTGGGAAGAGTGCAAGAACAATCTCTTATCTCGAGATCCCCAATTTGATGAACATCTCAATCCTCAAGAAAAGGAGAAGGCCTTGGAAACGCTTATTGCCTGGGCCGCTGAGCATGACTCAAGAGAGGATGCAAACTCACGGGGGTTCTTTCATACCCTTTATAGCGACTTTCAGAACCAAAAAAGCCGTCTTCAAAATCGGGAAGATGTAACGAACTTTTCCTACTCTTTCACGATCGTCCCTTGATGATAGAGGATTTTCCAGCCCTCAGATGAACGCCTCCAAATGGTCGAACGCCGTGTCGTTCTTGTGAGATTCTGCACAAGCGTATAAGTCAAAAGATAATGATCCGGAGCGATCTCTTGGCAAAGAAAGTCCTGAGTTTCCCAGACATCCTCAAAGGGGCGGCTGTACCGGTCAAACAGCGTTTCAATAACAGCCTCGCGGCTATAAGCGTTACCTGAAGCGCCAACCTCCCAAAAATCCGGATCTGTCATGTTCTCATAATCTTGGCGCGTGGTCCCCAGCTCAGGATGGTGAAAGATGGGCTCCTGCTTTTGGAGCTCTTCCAAAATGGGGAGGAGTTCTGGATGTGTCGCTAATTTTGGTTCCATTTTTTAACGACACATATTGAAAGGCCTGTGGTTTTTTGTATGTGATTTTAGGTCAGTTATCAATCTAAATCCAAAATACGCATGCAACCTTTTCAAGACATTTAGAGTCTCTGTGCAAAGAACTTGGTCTTAACTGCCAAATCCATTACCATACACTCAAAGGTCCCTTCAGATCTCCGAGTAGACCTCTATGGAAAGCGCTATGAATAAGTCTGCTTATACAATCCGCGAAGCAACACAATTGGATGCAGAAGGCATCACTTTTGTTCATGTTAATTCTTGGAAAACAAGCTATGCGGGGATTGTTGATCAAGCCTTTTTGAACAATATTAGCTACGAGAAACGTCTGGCTTCCCGAAAAGAAATTTTTCTCTCGAAAGACTCCTTGCATTTAGTAGCCCTTTTAGATGCACAAAGCTTGCCCGCCCTCCATTGCCAATTCATCAGGATGTTCAAATGGGTGAAATTTATGCAATTTATTTTTTAGAGCAACACCAGAGAAAAGGGGCTGGAAAGGAATTGTTTCAAAAATGCCGTCATTGGCTGAATCAAAAAGGATTTTCGGACGCCAAAGCTTACCCCTGAACGTTCTGAAAGGCTTTTTTGAGAGAGGTTCAGAGCCAATCGCTTGGCGCGCGCGTGTTTGGCGATACGGCCTGCAACCTCATAAGGAGAATCTAGCATTATGGTCATAATAGTACCTCTTATGCTTGTTATAGCCTTGTTATAGATATTATATTATCTTCTATGAACTTCCCGCACATTGACACTTTCTCTCGCATTGGGCACTGTATACGTGCTCCTCAAGCGATTGCAGCATACCCCATGGAAAGTTTTAAGAAAAAGACCCTGAACATTTTTGGAAGCCTTGGGCAAGAGTGGCTCGACAATCTACCCTGCCTCATACAGACTCTTTCTCACCAATGGGGCCTCTTCGACCTCCATCCGATAGATGCTCCTTCTTTCAATTATGTGCTGACAGGCCTTCAAGGCAGCACGCCCATTGTTCTTAAGGTGGGGCTTCATTACGATGAGCTCACAAGAGAAGCAGCGGCTTTACACATCTACAAAGGCTTTGGGGCTGTTGAGATACGTGCCAATGATCCTGCAAAAGGAGCCATTCTGTTGGAGAGAATGATGCCTGGAACGACCTTGAAAAGCCTTTTTCCGGATCACACAAGCGATTCTTTAAAGCTGGTCTGTGCCTTAATGAAGCGCCTTCATGAGGCACCCATCTCTTCTCCCAATACCTTTCCAACCCTTCATCAATGGCTCTCCGATTTAGAGAAGGACGGACCTCTTGCCCCCCACTATCTTGATAGAGCCCGTTACCTGAAAAAACAACTTTTTGAAAGCCACGTGCAACCGGTTTTGCTCCATGGCGACCTTCACTTTGAGAATATCCTCCTTCATGACACAGAATGGGTAGCCATTGACCCCAAAGGGATTCTCGGCGACCCCCTTGCCGATATTTGGCCCTTTATCCGTGAGCCAGCTATAGAGATTCCTCAGCTAGCTGAGATCCTCAACCAAGATCCAACCCGTATCCGGGATTGGTGTTTTGTTCAGGTGTCCTCTGCCGCAAAATGGAATCTAGAAACCAACCTGGACACGCGGCAGCTCCTGAAGTTTCTTGGGAAATTGGATCAGATGTACTGACGTTTTTGTCATTTCCCTCCTTTCATTCCCCTCCTTGAAAGGACAAGAATAAGTGTCCATGATAGGGAATGATTTCTCAATGAGGGTTAAGACATGAAGCGGTACAACATTGCACTTTTAGCCAACCACCCTGAGGCCTATAGACTGAGGGAAAAAGTGAGTCATATCCGTGGCCTTACAGACGGTAGAGAGGCGTAAAATGCGAAAAGTTTTTTGGGAGAACCCCTACCAAACCCACCTCGACACAAAGGCGGCGGAGGTTGTTGGCAATCGTATTCTTTTTGAAGAGACTATCGCTTTCTCTTTTTCTGGAGGGCAAGAAAGTGATCGGGCATGGGTGAATGGATTGCCTATTGTGGATTCTGTCATAGATGGGAATCTGATCTATTACACCCTTGAGGAAGATCATGGGCTTACTGCGGGCGACACAGTTACCATGGAGATTGAGTGGCCACGACGCTCTCGTTTGATGCGCCTTCATTTTGCAGCTGAGCTTGTCCTTGAATTGGTCACGCAAAAGTGGGGCCTTGAGAAAATTGGAGCCCATATCGCGGAAACTAAAGCGCGAATTGATTTTATCTCACCTCAAAATATCTCTTCCCTGTTTGAATCCATCCTGGCAGATTACAATGCCATCATTGAAAAAGATTTGCTGATTCACAAGGACTTTTCCGATGCCCAGACAGGACGACGCTTTTGGCAAATTGAGGGCTTTGCCCAGGTGCCTTGTGGCGGCACTCATGTGAAGTCCACAGGCGAAGTGGGACTTGTGACTCTCAAACGCGTGAACCTTGGGGGCGGCAAAGAACGCATTGAGATTAAGCTGGTGGATGGAGACAAACAAAAAGGCACCGATAACTAGAGAGAGCTTTCTCATGTCTGAAGTTCAACGTAACCACTCCCTCACTTTCCGCCCTGCAGGCCCTGAAGACATTATGTTTATCAATAAACTGATGCGAGAAGGGAAAGCCTATTGGGGATATTCGGAGGAAGGGGTGGAGCGTTTTATGCAGTCCTATGCCATTCCGGACGGTGGATATTTCGATACCAATTTTGGGTTTGTTGCTGAAATGGATCACGATGCTGTTGGCTTTTATCTCTTCACATCGGAAGCCTATTTGGATTATTTTCTCCTCAGCACGCGTTTTATTGGGCGAGGTTATGGGCGCCTTTTGTGGGAACATTGCGTTCAGCAAGCACAGCAAAAAGGATGGGAGGCTTTTACCTTTGTATCTGATCCCTATGCTCGAGGGTTCTATGAGCGTATGGGAGCCACCACAATCGGAGAGATGCCCATGGTGACTCTCCCAGGTTGCATGGCCCCTAAGATGCAGTTTACGTTAGCGGAAATGCCCCATTCAGGGCATGGGTAGAACAGACTCTGTCCCGCTTATGACAAAAGACGTACAACCGAGGAGATTAATCTCATGAGACAAAATCCAAAAGAAGCCCTTGCCTTACGTGTTGTGGATACGTGGTTAGACTATCAGTCACGTTTTACGGATCTGCCGGGCTTTCAGGTGTGCCTCCGAAAAAAAGGGCAGATTGTTTTTAGCAAAGCCTATGGTGTAGCTAACCTCACGACCCAGCGTCCCTTGAAAACAACGGACTTTTTTCATATTGCCTCCCACTCAAAAACATTCACAAGTTGCGCCATATTGCAGTTGGTTGAGCAAGGGAAGCTGGCTCTTCATCATTTCATCCTCGACTATCTGCCTGAGCTTAAAAAGCATAAGGACAAGCGGTTCAAGAAAATCACCATTCGGGATCTTCTTTCCAATCGTTCCGGGATTTTTCGGGATGGTCTCGACTGTGAATTTTGGAATCTTCAAAAACCCTTTCCCTCTCGAGAACAGCTCATCCAGGAGGTGCTCGCGTCCGATCTGATCTTCGGTCCCAATGAGCAAACCAAATACTCAAACATGGCATATTCGCTGCTCGGCCTCATTCTCGAGAATGTGTTGGGCATGTCTTATCAGAAAGCCATGGAATCCCTCGTTTTCAAAAAACTAAAGGGAGTGAAGCTTCTGACAGACTATGAAGAAGCCCACAGAGACCGGTTTGCAGAGGGCCATTCGCGAACCTTGTGGGAAGGAAAACGGTTAACCTTCGAACACGCTCCGGCACGAGGGCTGGCGTCTGCGACAGGATTCTGTGGAAACGCAGAAGATACCAGCCTATTCTTTGATACTTTTTTGTGCGGCAAGGGCCTTGTCACAAAAGAGACCCAACAGGAAATTCTCGCACTGAACTGGGCCGTCAAAAACGAGCCCGAGACCCGATATGGTTTGGGATTAGTTTTTGATCACTTCTCTGACATGGACCTTGTGGGCCACAAAGGAGGGTATCCTGGTTTTTCCACCTATACGGCCCATTGGATGGGCACAGAGTATGTGATCAGCGTTTTGGTGAATGCTAATGAATATCTGCCGGTACGAATTGCACGTTCTTTGCTTCAAATACTCCAGAAAATTAAAACAACTTTTATGAAAGAAGAAGCTGAGACGGCACTCCTCGGAGGCCCTTTCATGGATAAATGGGGAACCTCTCTCTGCGTTCTCACAAAGAAAAAAGGCCTCTGCTTTATGATTGATACCTGGGCACCCTGTGGTTCTGTGTCTGTCCTGACCAGTAAAGATGGGGAAGCGTATATGTGTGATACACAATCCGGATTTTACAGTCCTGGGGAGAAAATCACTTTTGCAAAAGATAAAGATGGCACCCTCCTCTCGATGAAATGGAGCGGCAGCCTCTCCCCCCTTGAGGATGGCTTTCGGGAAGACCTTCAGGCGATGGTGTTGGCGTGAACCGTATCCTCCTCGACATCCCAGAAATGATTGAAACGCCAAGGCTCACATTGCAGATTCCACGTGCTGGATTTGGGGAACAAGTACATGTTGGATGGATATGAAGATGTTCCGCTCACCAGAAATTGCAAGGGAATTTCTTTCAAGTGTGTGCGCAGAGTATCTCTGGAATTACTATGATCAGAAGGGTTCGTTCACGTCGGAGAGCCGGTGTCGTGCAGGGAAAAACACATGCTTGCCCCCTCTCCTGTTGAGGCGATATAGTGTTTCTTCAATAAGGTCTTATTCAAACCAACTTTCGGTTTTAATCACATGAAGAGAATGACACGAGGAATTTTCTATGCGATCGCTTCTGGCTTTTGTTATGGCCCCCTAGGCTATTTTGGCATCAGCATCCTCAAGAATGGCGCCTCGGTTTACACGATGATGTTTTGGCGCTTTGCTATTGCTTCTCTTTTTATCGCGCCCTTTATCAGCCTGACAAAAGTATCCCTCAGATCTCTTGTCAAAACCCTCTTGCTCGTCGGATCCATTTATTGCATCGGAGCCTGCGCTTATTTCACTTCCGGGAAGACGATCGGAACGGGCCTTGCCATGGTCATCTTTTTTACCTATCCGGCGATTGTCGCCTTTCTTAATTTCGTTCTTTATGGAAGCAGGCTCGATCGCATTTACTATATCGCCATTGGGATGATCCTGCTGGGCATGGTGTTTCTTGCGGACATCCGTCATCTTAGTTTTGATGTCTATGGGATAGGGCTTTCCCTCTTTTCTGGGCTTTGTTATGCTGCCTACATTCTTATTAGCAAAAACACCCCCCTCTCTCCTCTTCTGTCAACGTTTGCCGTTTCGATTGGATGCATGCTGACGGCTCTTATTCTCGCTCTCATTGATGAAAGTTTTTTCATCCCCCAGGACCTTATCGTATGGGTGGACATCCTAGGTATCGGCATTATTTGCTCCGCCGTTCCCATCTTACTTTTTCTTGAGAGCATGAAATATATCAGTGCTGAGCAGACCTCTATTTTTTCTGTGCTCGAACCTGTCTTCACGTTAATTTTTGGAATCATCCTTTTGGGGGAACGCATCAACATGCAGCAATCGATCGGTATCGCATTGCTCCTTTCTGCAGCCTTGGTGACCCTGTTGCCTCAAAATCTAAAAACCATTCTTCTACGCTTTTTTCAGCGTTTCGTTAAGCGGCCATAAGCAATCATATTGAAGGAAGACATTATGACAATTCACATTCGCCCCGCCACACTTGCTGATGTGTCCGGCCTTCTGCCGCTCATGGAGCAATTGGGATACCCTACAACCCTCAGCATTTTAGAAGAGCGGTTTAAACGTTTTGTCGCACAAGAAGGCCACTTTCTTGTGGTTGCCTGCAAAGAAGAGCATTGTGTAGGCTATGTTGCCTGGACATATACGCATACTTTTGTTGCAGACAAGAGACGCATTTGCATTGAAGGCCTCGTCGTCAATGAAGCCTATCGGGGTCAGGGGATTGGCAAACGACTCATGACTTATGTTGAAGAGCGGGCTCAACCCTACGCCCCCTGCATTATCGGACTTACGTCTGGAGTGCGCCGTGCAAAGGACGGCACACATGATTTCTATAAAGCCCTTGGCTATCGCAATGAAGGCACTATGGCGAAGCTTTACTTGCGAAAGGAGATTATCTGAGGGCTCAATTTTTATCGAGCTCGTTGGTGGGAGCAAGGAAAGGTCGGGGCTTCGAGGCATTTCACATACTCTTCGTAAGCCTTTAGTCTGTCTTTTTCGGGGATTTCAGAAAAAATGACTTCTTTTGTCATGGTTTTAAAGGCTGCTGCACCCTGAGGGTTTGCGAGATGTTTATCATAAGACGCTTGAAGTGACATCACGGCCTCATCAGACAAATCCGACACCACAGGCAGCCACCCTATCTCGCAAGTGCTTGTCTTCGATTCCTTGCGTCTCGAGCTGAGAGGCACCCTTCTTTGGCACAATCGTCTGCATGCGGTTTCTCCTCTCTTCTTTTAAGTGATTCTGCACCTCTTTCCGGAATTTGCAAGGGATTTTGTGTGGATGGCTATGCCGTATTTCTGGTGAGTATATGGGATGGAAGAGGGGATGGAAGACCATTCTGAATCAACTGCTACCGGATCAAACCGGTAACAGTTGATACTCTGAGATTCAATGATTGAAAATGTCTTTGGTGGGCGCTGTAGGAATCGAACCTACGACCCACTGATTAAAAGTCTTAGATTCCACTGTTTTTTTCGTTTTAGATTGATCTGTTTTAATCATTTTTTGCCTGTTTTCTGTCATTTTTTTATCTCGTTCAATTTGTTTAACCTTGCTTCATTTTATCTCTCGTGCTACCTATGTGCTACCTATAATGGAAGCCGGGGAATATGCAAAAACTGACTAAGAGGCTTGTTGAGGCCACCCTACCACAAACGAAAGATCTCATCCTATGGGATTCTGAGGTGAGCGGCTTTATGTGCAAGATCACTCCTGCGGGGAAAAAGAGCTATTTCCTATATTACCGGACCCAAGATCGTCGTCAGAGGCGCCCTAAGATAGGCGATCATGGCATTATAACGGCCGAGCAGGCGCGCAGCACGGCCCAACGATGGCTTTTAGAGGTCGGTCAAGGACGCGATCCTTCTTTTGAGAAACAAGAGGTCCGCTCCATGCCCACAATGAAGGAATTGTCAGAGAAATACATGAGGGAGCACGCCCCTCACAAAAAAGCTTCCAGTGCCAAGGAGGATAAACGCCTCTGGGATCAGTACATTCTCCCTCAATTTGGCCAACACCACATCTCCTCCTTGGATCGCAGCGATATCGCTAAACTCCACCATTCTCTTCAACATATGCCCACCACTGGGAATCGAATTTTGAGTCTTCTATCGAAGGCTTTCAATCTGGCAGAACTTTGGGGATACAGACTTAACCATTCCAATCCCTGCCTTCATATCAAAAAATATAGGGAAGAAAAACGAGAACGATTTTTAAGTCAGGACGAGATCACTCGCTTGATGAATGTGTTGGATGAGGAAGAAAACGATACGATTGAGCTCCCCTGGTCTCTTTATGCCATTCGCCTCCTGCTTTTAACTGGATGCCGCCTCAATGAGATCCTCACCCTTAAGTGGGAAGAAGTAGATGTTGAGAACCAATGTCTCCGCCTTCGAGATAGCAAGACAGGTAAGAAGCTAGTTTATCTTTCAAGCGCTGCAATTGATCTTTTTAAGGTCATCCCCCAAGAGGTCGCCAATCCTTTCGTAATTTGTGGAGGTAAAGAGGGAGCTCACCTTGTGAATCTCCAAAAACCTTGGCGTCGTATCCGAGCCAAAGCCGGACTTGATGATATACGTTTGCACGATTTAAGACATACCTTTGCGTCCATTGCGGCGAGCAATGGGTTATCCCTTCCCATCATTGGGGCATTATTAGGACACAAACAAACTCAAACCACAGCTCGCTACGCCCACCTCATTGGCCAGCCTCTGATTGAGGCAAGCCAGAAAGTTGGGGACAAGATTATGAGTGGGAGGTAGAGGGTATTTTTGTTTTGATTTTCTCACGGACTGAGATTGTCCAGACAGCGTCTGGACAATTAATTTGGACATGAGTTTTTCCGTTCACCTTCCTTTTTTCTTCCAAACGTCCCCTTTTTGCGATATATTTCTTGCCAATAGCAAGAATAACTTATGATGGGATGGGTCTATGACATCTTCTGTACAGATCAAGACCCGGTTGCGAGACACACTCGGACGTCTGGCTTGTGTTGTGGGAACACCTCTTGTTGCGTATCAGTTGTATCTTGATTGGCAGTACACCGCTGTAGGTGAGACACCCCTTTCGAGATTTGAGTACATGCTTTCTCATAGGTCTGAATGGCTGATTCTCCTTTATGCTGTGAGCCTCGGAACCTTTTTGATGCTTTTGTGTGTGCGTGTTTCGAGGAAGCACACAGTGGATGCTTACGACAAATACATCGACCACTTAACAGATGAGATGACTGCTTTAAAATCTGATCGAGAGCGTCTGGAGAGCCACGCTTCCTTCCAGGGCCAGTGTATTCAACGTTTTAAGCAGATCGCAAACGGTATCTACAAGGCCGTGTCTCGGGCGGGAGAATTTAATAGTACCTCTTCAAGAGAAGCCAAAACACTTCTGAACTCTTCAACGGAGCTCGCAGAACACTTATCAATAGGCATCTGTGCCAATGATGAACGGGAGACGCTTGTTGTCGGAGATCTTCTGAGGCAGATCTTAGCCCAATTTGAGATGCAGCTTAGTAAGAATAATGTTCAGCCCCACATCACCTGCTCCTCTGACCTCAGCTTCGTCGGTGATCCCCTCTTTGCCAAACAGATTCTGATCAACGTCATTGGCGCTCCTCTTTATCGCATGCCCAAGCAAGGAAAGGTGGCGATCTGTGTGCTTGAGGAAGAAGGCTTTGTTCATATTGAAGTGCGCGACAATCGGTATGTTTTGAGCAAGCTTGGAAAAGAGTGCCTTAAGGCATCCCCCGCTCCCTTTGACATTCTTGTCGAAGAGCGTCACTTGCGTCATATCTGCTTTCAGAATGGCATTGGCTATGAATCATCTGAAACATCCACGGGCGAGTGCTTTACAAAGGTCTCCTTTCCCCTCAACCCAGATCAGGTTCAGTTAAAGGATAGCTTGACACACAACGTCATTCCTTTTCCCGACGGAAAACCTATCATCTTCCACTAAAGCCAGCAGAAGCCTAGAGAAAACCTACAAATCACTCGGAAAAAGTCTACAGAAGGCCCACGAACCATTCGGCAAAGTCCCGATTGGCTTTTTGAGAGTCAGCCGACAGGGATTGAAGATAGACCTCCCTCACACACGTGAGGAACTGTCCTGTTGTCACGGACTTAGATGTCTTCTGAAGGAGGGAGTCAATCACAGTGATACAGTCCTTCATGAGGGGCAAGCCTGCAATGTAAGGTTGTTGAAGCTGATCCTCTAAAGAAGAAGCTGTTGTTTCACTTTCTTCCGTCCCGACAATCGGAGGAGACAAAAGATCTTTAACCGTACATCCCAATACATCAGCAATGGCTTGCAGCTTCACAGCGCTGGGGCTTTTTGATTTGCCGGTGAGGATGTTCCGAACGGCATGGGGTTTGAGGCCTGCTTGAGTTTCCAATTCCATAATGGAAAAATTATGCGCCTTCATCCGGGCGTCAATTTGATAAGCGATGGGGGGCATTGCTCCTCCTCTCATTTTCGATGGGCATTCCAAAAAACTGAATGCAACTCTCGATACTTTTATAGGGCCATATCCTTCTTTCCATTTTTGTAACATCCTTTCCCTTTTTGTGTAAAGAAAAATTTTGTCCATTTTGATAAATATGTTGACATAAATCATTTTTGATATAATGTGTGCACATAGAGACATTTATACAACTTTGGACATAACGGAGGTTCCATGCAGAAAAAGCTCAACGTTCCAAAAGAGACGCTCAAAATCACGGCCAAAGAAGTTGAACAGGAAAAAGCCCGAGGGAAAATCTTTCTGACCCCAGAACTCCTGGCACAACGGTGGTTCATGACCCTGAGCACTTTAAGCCAATGGCGCTGGAGCGGAGACGGTCCTCCCTACCATAAGATGGGCAAGCGTATTTTATATGATCTTGAAAAGATCGAGCGCTTCGAGGACCAACAGCTCCGCCAGAGCACGTCTCAACAGACACCACTCATTCATGATGCCGGACAATTTCAATGAACTCCCGTCGTCAACAAAAGTTTGGCCTGTATACCACGCGTCAATTCTTGCAGGTCAAAACCTGGGGCCTCGTTTTTGCCTCTCGAACCCCAGGTGACGCGAAATCTCTGAGGTCCTTGGAGGAGAGTTCTTCCAAGGACTTCTCGAAAACTCGCCCTCTCAGTCAACACATTGTGGGCCCAAACGTCAACCATTTCTCTTACCCTCGCACAAAGGAAAACATGTATGAAAAACGAAGACTTTCAAACACACGAACTGGAACATGACATTCAACGCTTTATGCAGGTTCGAGAACAAATCCACTCTGAAGTGAATAAAATTGGGGCGCACGTTCGTACCCTTGAGGAAACGAACAAACGACTTATCGCGCACTTTGATGTTTTTGAGAAGATGTCAGAACAAGCCCAAAGCGATATATCCAAGAGCATCAAAGCAGGGGCGCGTGAAATGGGCCATGCAGCAGCAGAGGATTTCTCTCAGATTATCAAAGGCGTGCTGGCTCATCGGCTGACAGAACTTTCTCAAGCCGCTGAAAATGCAAGAGCTATTCTTGACACAACCATGGGAGAAGAATTCAGACAGCTTGTGAAATTCGGTACGATAGGATCTCTCCTCATCGGCCTTGCCGCTTTCGGATGGGGACGCCTCTCGGCGCCTTCCCCAACCTCGTCCACTCTTTCAGAGACGTGTCTCCATACACTCGATCTCTTATGCATAAAGATGGATGATATTGCCCTCAAAATGGAAGGGGGAAAAAAGAAGAAATAAAAAGAGAGAGAACGCAGGAAAACGTAGGGAAACCCTTTGTTCTAAGAGACGTGACAAATAAGGGACGGATATAGGAATCCTATTCGCGTCCCTTATTTTGTTCAAAATATGCACACATCCTTCTGACTCTTTAATGAGAAAGAATACGCAGTAACACTCCCAAAAATTTTATGATAGGATGAGCCGTCCGCTTGGGGGGTGATGTATTCACATGACCTCATTCCCAGGCGAATCTATGTCCTTTCTCCATCAAAAACTTCAAGACCTTAAAAGATGGTTGAAAGACGCCGGCACCCAAAAGGCACACACGAAGGATGAGAAGGAGTCTGCCAAAACTGACCCTTTGGAGTCCCCCCTTCCTGCAGAATCTCCCGCACGACCTCTCAATACTCCCATTACCTCTTCCCTCACACCTGAAGAAAAGATTGCCCTTTTTATGGATCTCTTTCAGGGGAGACGGGATGTCTTTCCCAAGCGGTGGGAAAATACCAAGATTGGCAAAGCAGGCTATGCTCCAGCTTGCCATAACGAATGGGTGAGAGGTGTTTGTAACAAGCCCAAAGTCAAATGCAGGGAATGTCCCCACCAGGCATTTATTCCCGTGACTCCTCAGATTATTCGTTCCCATTTTATAGGAGAGCCCTTTGGCAAGCATCGACGCGACGCAACAATAGGTGTGTATCCTTTATTGCAAGATGAGACCTGTTGGTTTTTGAGTGTTGATTTTGATAAGGAACATTGGAAACGAGATGCAAAGGCTTACCTTGAAACATGCGCCACGTGGAATGTCCCGGCAGCGCTTGAGCGCTCTCGCTCAGGGAATGGAGGGCATGTGTGGATTTTCTTCTCGGAGCCCATTCCCAGTACTGAAGCACGCAAAATGGGCTCAGCCCTTCTGACCGAAACTATGGAAAAGCATCCTGAGATTGGCTTTGAATCTTATGATCGTTTCTTTCCCAATCAAGATACCATGCCGGCTGGTGGATTTGGGAATCTGATTGCCTTTCCCCTTCAATATGGCCCTCGCCTCAAAGGCAATAGCGTCTTTGTGGATGAAAATTTTGAGCCCTACTCTGATCAATGGACTTACCTTGCCTCCCTTAGACGAATGACCGTTGATGAAGTGAGAGCCATTGTAGAAGAGGCGGCTTCTCGAGGGAAAATATTAGGCGTGCGTCTTCCTCTGATAGACGATGAGGAGAAACCTTGGGAGTTGCCCCCCTCTCGCATCAAGCCTGATCTTCCACTTGATCAAAAATTGCCAGCATCTCTTGAGATTGTTCTCAGCAATCAAATTTTCATTCCTAAGAAGGATCTTCCCCCAGCTCTTATCACCAAACTCATCCGCTTAGCCGCTTTCCAAAATCCGGAATTTTACAGTGCTCAAGCCATGAGATTATCGACATTTGGCAAGCCTCGCATCGTTGCCTGTGCGGAGGATTTTCCGCATCATATTGGATTGCCGAGGGGCTGTGCAGATGAGGCGATCACCCTTCTTTCCTCCCTTGGTATTTCCGTGGAGATCCAAGACCAGAGGCATGAAGGTGTTCCTCTCAAGGCGCCCTTTCTGGGCGAATTGACGGCTGATCAAAAGAAAGCCTTTAATGCGCTTATCAAACACGATACAGGTGTTCTTTCTGCAACAACTGCTTTTGGCAAGACGGTGGTGGCCGCAAACATGATTGCAGCACGTCAAACAAACACCCTGATTCTCGTGCACCGCAAGCAATTACTCGATCAATGGGTGGCAAGGTTGCAAACCTTCTTGGACGTTCCTCCTTCTCACGTAGGGATTATCGGAGGGGGTAAACGCAAGCCCTCAAACATGATCGATGTTGCCCTTATTCAAAGCCTTGTGAGAAAAAATGTTGTTGATGATTGCGTTGCAAATTATGGGCAGCTGATCGTGGATGAATGTCACCATCTCTCAGCCGTGAGCTTTGAGGCTGTCGCACGCGGATCAAAAGCAAAATATGTGCTTGGGTTGAGTGCTACAGTCACGCGTAAAGACGGGCATCATCCCATCATCTTCATGCAATGCGGCCCTATTCGACATAAAGTGAGCGCTAAAAATCAAGCAAAATTGCGCCCCTTTTCCCATCGGGTGATTGTCCGTCACACGTCCTTACAAATGCCCACCCTTCATGCTGAGAAACCAACCATTCAAAAGCTCTATGCTGCAATCGCAACGGATGAAGGGAGAAATGCAATGATTGTTGAGGACGTAGCAAAAGCGCTCAGTGCTGGACGAAATCCCTTGGTCCTCACTGAACGCAAAGACCATACTGCTTTTTTGGCAGAGAAGTTGTCACACTTATGCACCCACGTGATTGTTATGGTGGGAGGGCAATCCGCGAAACGGAGAGCGGAGATCGCAAACCAACTTGCCTCTATTCCTGAGGGAGAGACTCGGCTCTTGATTGCAACCGGACGATACATTGGAGAAGGGTTTGATGATGCACGTCTCGACACCCTCTTTTTGACCATGCCCATTTCCTGGCACGGGACCCTCGCTCAGTATGCAGGACGTCTTCACCGCCTCCATCACGCTAAGACGGACGTGATCATCTATGACTATGCTGATCATGCCATTCCCATGCTTGCCAGAATGGCGGACAAACGACTCAGCGGATATGGCAAGTTGGGATATCGTTTGGGGTGAGCGAGAAGTGCAGTAAATCAGCACTTTTTGAGAAAAACAATTTTCCATTATCATTTTGTTTGAAAAAAGTTGAACATATGGTAAATTGAAAACATGAAGTATCAAGGCCTCTCTGCAAAACGACGTAAACTCCTGAGTGTTCTCCTTTCCGCGGAAAAGGGAGTGATCACGACTGACTGGGCCGCCCATACTCTCCAGTGGGAGAGAGAAAAGGCACGCGCCTTTTTGTCCTCTCTGCAGCGGTCAGGCTGGTTAAAATTGATCAAGCCCGGTGTATACGTCCCTGTCCCTTTGGCATCTGAAGATTCCGATCTTACCTCTGAAAACACATTGGTACTAGCCTCCTATCTGTTTGGGGAAGGGTATATTGGAGGATGGTCAGCGGCTTCTTTTTGGGGGCTCACGGATCAGTTATTCCTCAAGACATGGTTTCTCACCTCTCAATTTGTGCGTAAAAAAGAGGCGGAATACGCAGGTCATACTTACCTCTTAAGGCATGTGGCCCCACCCTATCTTTTTGGTCTGCATTCAGAGTGGATCGGACAAGATAAAGTCTTTATCAGTGATCCCCATAAAACAGTCGTTGATTTTGCGAATTTCATTGATGAGTACGGATTGCAAGGATTTGTGGATGTTTTTTCTGCATACCTGCACTCAGAACAGAAAAATCTTCAGATTCTGTTGGATTACGCTCACAAGGCCAATAATAAAGCTCTTTTCAAACGCTTAGGCTTTATGCTTGAGAGGTTGTCACCTCAAGAAGAGGAGGCTATCGCACTGTGCTTGAAAGCTGCAAGTCCAGGACCCACAAAACTGGCACCAGCCCTCCCTTGCGACGTTTATGTCAAAAAATGGCGGTTGAGTGTCCCTTCCCATATGGCAAGCCTTCAATGATCACAAAACAAGAGCTCATCAAAAAGCACAAAGCCCTCAATCTTCCTCTGCCTACCATTGAGAAGGATTATATGTTGGGAGTGGTCCTCTCGTGCCTCTATCGACACCCCCTGATCAAAGAGACGTGGATTTTCAAGGGTGGGACGTGTTTGAAGAAAATCTATCTTGCAGACTATCGGTTTAGCGAGGACCTGGACTTTTCCTTAAAAGAAGAAGCTTCCATTAACCCCGACGAGATCGAGCACTATCTTTTAGAGGCTTTTGCTGTAGGGGCAGATCTCTTTGGTCTTCGTATCGACAAAGCAAATCTAGAGATCAAGCCATTCCCTGATAAGGGTGGCCTCTTTATCCAAATCAAGATTCCCTTTCAAAGTCCCTTGATGACCGCAGGATCTCTTCCCAAAATCAAACTGGATATCTCTAAGAATGAGCTCCTCGTGGATGTTCCCTGCCGTATGCCCCTTCTTCATGATTATTCAGACACTGAGAACGTCCCTGTACCCATTCTCTGCTATAGCTTGGAAGAGATTTTTGCAGAAAAATGCCGGGCCCTGGTTGAGCGTACACGTCCCCGTGATCTTTATGATGTCATCCAATTGTATGAAGCTTTTTTTCATTCTCACATTGACCAGGACAAATTTCTAAACATTGCCCGCCTAAAATTTGCGTTCAGATCTCTGTCTTTTCCCCAAAGCCTTCTTGATCTCCCGCAAGACCAGCTCAATGAAGCACGCGAATCTTGGTCCCATATGCTTTCCCATCAAATCCATCCCCTTGAGGACATTGAAATATACGTCCAAAAGTTACAGGTCGTAAGGGAAAAATTTGCGAGTTTTTCTGTCTAAAATGACCAACCGAGAAAGTGGACTTTTTTAAAAGAACTGTAAAGTGTCAACAAGATCCTTAGAAGAGTCACGTCAATGACACAGAAAACGACAAAATGGGTTGCAATTCGTAAAAGATTATCCTGCCTCTCAGAGAGAGATCTTTTGGGTCTACTTTCAGACCTTTACACCTTGTCAAAAGCGAACCAAAACTTTTTTGAAGCCCGTTTTCTTCAGGAAACAGAAAGCTTAGATCGCTACAAAACCCACATTCAGCGCCATTTGGCCCCCAGGGAACCCTCTCAGAAAATTAGTATCCTGGAAGCCAAAAAAGCTATCAGTGATTACAAAAAAGCCAGCTCCAATCCGATTCATCTCATTGACCTCATGATTTACTATGTTGAGTGTGGTACTGCCTTCACGTGCGAATTCGGAGACATGGACGAAACTTACTATGGGACCCTGGAATCTATGTTTGAGAAGGCCATCCTCTTAATGAAAAAACAGCCAAGAGATGAGATAGAGGATTTTATCCATCGTCTAGAGGTTGTAGTGGGGAAAACAAGATCTATTGGGTGGGGCTACCATGATTTCATTGCAGATATTTTGAGGAAAGCTTATGGAAGTGAGAGCACCTCCTAATGCTATATTTTTAGAGAGACACGGATTCACACCACTTATGAGCAAATGTGAATGTATGACTCTTTTAGCTACCCATTCCCCCTCACAACCACAGATCCTTTCCGCGATCCAGGATCTTAATATGATGATCGCGGTCCTTATTGAAGCGTTCCTGCTGTTTGAAGGTATCCAGCTCTTTGGCGAGCTCTTTGTCATGTAACCTGAAGCGTTCAAAGAAGCCGTCGTTTTGTTCGAGGGCTTTCATATATTCACGTAGTTCTTGTCTGGCCTGCTTCTCAAGGGAAGTGCCTTTGTAAGCGTGGAGATCATTGACCTTGTCCCGAAGATAACCTGCGATATCCGCCATGGAATCGGATTTATCTGTCCCATATTTGTCTGTTCCAAATGCGCTTCCGCTTGTGGTGTGGACATGATCCAAGTGCTCAACCTTTTGATCCTTTGTGAGTGACGAATGGACAGGAGACGAATGTGAAAGACCCATCTGCTTGCTCGGATCCAGATATGGCTTCATATATGCTTGAACGCCTGTGATTCCCTGCTTCTTGAGAACGTCATTAAAGTCATCTCCAGGGGTTACTGGCTTAATGATAGAGACAGATTTGTCTCCAGCTGCCATCTGGTCGCGAGTCTTTTCAAGAATCCCATGAATTTGCGAGTTTGTCTTATGATCATCATTATCTCCGCACAGGATGATTTCTTTCTCAGAACCCTTGTAGTTCGCCATATTGTGAATTCCAAGAGACGCGACAATACGTCCCTTAAGTCCAGCATCTTTTAAGGAGAGGGCTGTCTCAAGGCCTTCGGCAATGAAGACGCGATCGTGGCTGTTATCCTCTTGAACACACACGAACGAGCCTTTCGCAATGCCGTAATGAATCTTCGGATGCTTCTCCCCTTCAGGAGTCAAGGCACGTTGGCCCGTCTCCGTAAGCCGCGTCAATTGCACAGAACTCAAGCGCCCAGTCTGAGACTGTCCATCTTCAGATCGTCCGAAAGCGGCAAGATAAGGGGAAGCAAGGGTCTTTCTCTCCTCCTTGTAGAAGAAGCTGGTTCCTTTTGGCAAATAACGCAGATCAGATGCAAGTTCTCCTCGGATGCCCCGTATCTCACGGAGATAGGTTTCTGCAACTGTGCCCTTAAGGGGCTTGGACTTCATCTGGAGCTCTGAGACCGTATTGAGTTTTGAGGCCCGCTCAAGGGCTGTTTCTTTTGGTTCCTCAGGAGGAGAAACAGGCGTCAGAGACGGCGCCTTTTGTTCCTTTAATAAATCTATCTTCACAGGATCCATATTCAAGTTCAAAGAAGTTGCTACGTAAGCGAGGGATTCCTTAAAATTGAGTCCTTTTTCTCGTTGAACAAGGTGGAAGATATTTCCGCCTTCCCCTGACTCAAAATCCTTCCAAAGCCCTGCCTTAGTACCTGAGACATTCATAACAAGAGATCCCTTGTTTCCAAAACGTAAAGCTGTCTTGGAAGAAACCGTACGATTGGGAGAGCCCAATAACTCAGTGGCAAGATCAGCTGCATGCCCTTTGGCTTCTTCAAGGACTGAGGTTGCAGAGAGAAAAGGTTGGACATCGTCCTTTTGAGGCGTCTTCCGAGTTTGAGGGCTCTTATCAAATCCTTCTCCTGCATGTCCGTGGACGCACTTCTGAAAGCCTTGTCCCATGCCGCCCAATATACTGAACGCAACGGAATCGTCTTTGAGCATTTTAGCCGCCTCATGACGATCTTTGAGGGCACTCTTCCAAGTGTTGTTGAAACCTTCCTTGTTTTTGGGCTCAGAATTATCAAACACCTTTTGGGCTGCTTTCCAAACCATCCCTGCTTCCCTTGAAGCATTGAGATAATCTTGGATGGGCTTATAGAGCTGGTCTGGAGAGACAGAAGCGTCAATCGTTCCCACCTTAACCTTCTCATGCAAGGCGATATCAAAGGTAAGGCGATTCAGATCAATGCTCTCCAATGATTTTGTGGCTTCCGTAAAGATTTGGTGATCACTGGGAGTGCTCATGATCCGCTTCAACTCTTGAGCCCGACTGGCACGGAGAGCAATGTCCTGCTCATTCACGTAACTGCTGATTTTCTCTCGCAATTCGCCAGCCACAGCGTGCTCAAGAAGTCTGTCTTCTTTCACATTTAGGAGGGCAAAAAACGGTTGATATTTCTCAGGTGATTCCACAAGCTTGAGGGCAGAAGCGTCCCGTGTTGTTTGATGGTCACGGAAAGTTTCAATCCCTCGAACAGACGAGGTCTCCAATTTTTTTATCTGACCATAGATTGCAGCTGCTGCATTGCGGGCATTCACATAATTTTTAACGTCCTCATAATGGCTCTTTTCTTTGCTAGAGAACCTCTCAACAAAGAGAGTGTTGAGTTGAGCCTTATGATGAGCTGTTGCATGGGCCTTCACAGAGATGGCATAGATCCTATCCTCTTTCTCAATCTTTTCTCCCCAATAGTCGCGCCTCTCTCCTGACATCGCGTCTGTTGTGACCCTAAAGAAGGGCGCATAAAGCCGAGGCATTTCTTGCAAAACAGCGGCAATAGAATCCCGGTCCGCCTTTCGGGCTTGGTAGTCTTCATAGAGAGGATGGGATGAAGCCAATACCCATGGCTGTGCAGATGTGCCCTCAGAGCTCGAGATCACTTTCCAAAGAGCACGCGTCTCTCGAACGCTCTGCACATAGAGCTGTACTTGAAGGGACGTCCGATGCTCAAGATCTGACAAGAGCCGGGTCTTAAGGCCGGCTTCAACTTCCAAAACGTCCTTGCGAATGCCGGCCAATCTTACATAAGGCGCGTGGGACTCCCAGTCTTTCAGGATATCAGTGGCAAGATGTTGTTTTGCTTGTACGAGCGTTTGATAAGCAGGGTAAGACGCGTGGGCATAGAAGGGCATGTTCCCATCTCCCTCCATCTCTACACGCAACGTGGCTGCTTCTTGAATCAAATCACGGTACTGCTGTACCCGATCAAAGGCCGGCTTTTGATCAAGAGATATATGGTAATCTTGAACAGTATCCTTGGACGTAGGCCGGCCGATGCGATCAACAACAGACTTAAAGTCGACAAATTGCTCCTGATCAATATAAACCTGGACGTCAGCACGGTGACGCGTCATGGCCACAAGCAGTGTTGAAGGATCCATCATGGGATCCAAGGCCACAAAGGACCGATCAAAAGTCGAGCCCTCCGACTTATGAATCCCCATGGCATACCCATGTGTGATGGCGGTGTAGTCTTGGGTATTGAGTTGAACCTGTCGACCTCCTTCCAGATAAACGGTCAGATGCGAGGTTGCCTCATCATAAGCTTCGATAACGCCAAGGGTGCCGTTCTTAATGCCCACTGGTTGTGATTGAGTGGTGCTTGGAAGATTCCTCACAAACCGCCCATGATGATCGTTTTGGGTAAAGCGAATCCGATCGCCGATCGTGTAACGCTCGCCCTTAATTGTAA
Organism: Alphaproteobacteria bacterium; assembly: GCA_013287205.1. Taxonomy (GTDB): domain Bacteria; phylum Pseudomonadota; class Alphaproteobacteria; order UBA9655; family UBA9655; genus UBA9655. The sequence goes on along the minus strand of JABDEE010000014.1, from coordinate 3,727 downwards.
ACTCTTGGTGAGCGCTCTCTTCAGAGCCTCCCCTCAAGCATCCCTTCTCAATCAACGCATGGCTAATGCTTTTGTTGAGAATGGCAACGTCCACATTCCGGTAGGCTAGTGCCATCCGAGTTTGGGTCGGGTTGTCGAGGAAGTCTTTGACATAAGCCTGTGTCAAACTTTGCGTAAGCTGATCCTTGGTGTCAAACCAGGTCATGTGGTTCTTCTCATAGTAGGACATAAGGCCATCGAGAACCTGATGGGCATTGAGATGTTTGGAACATTCTCTCTGCCAAGGAATGCGTTGACGCACAACGTCCGTTGTTACCACAAAACCAAATTTCTGAGCCATCAGACGACCCGTGTCCCCTGGAGCGCGTGACTTGATCTGAGCCGGGTCTTGCACAATGAGGACTTTGGCCCCCTTCTCGGTTGCGTGTTTGAGAAAAGGCTCCCACAAATGATTCCCTACCATGTTGGCTTCATCCACAATGACCACGTCTTTTTCGGTGAGAAGATGGGGCGTGAGTTCCTGAATCGTTCGCATAGAGTACTGATAGGGTCGTCCCCAGAGCTTGCCACTTTGGATCAGATCGCTATGGTGCTGATGTTTCTCCCAAGCGTACTTGAAGCTATCGAGTGTCTTACAAGGAATGCCAATTTCTTGTTCCATAATCTCGACCGCTTTCCCTTGGAAAGAAGTGCCCAAAACTCGGCAACCTGCCTCCTGGTAACTCTCAGCCACAGCTTTGAGAAGAGTCGTTTTGCCTGTGCCGGCTTTGCCGTTGAGGACGCGGATATCAGGTCCTGAACACAGATGGGTGATGGCGCTGCGCTGTTCCTCAGAAAGAGAAAAGCCTAATTCTGTCTCACGGATTTGAATGGCTTTCTCAACCACTTCTTCGGAAACAATTTTTCTGTGTCGTCCATAAAGCGTGTCTCCATATCCTCTAATGGTCGCCTCTTGGTTTTTGTAAGACTGAGACGTAAAGACCGTCTCCCGGTTTAGGTTCTCTCCAACAGATGAGATAACTTCCTCACGGACAAGAAGCTGAGATGCAAACTGACCAGCAACCTTTTTGAAAGCGGCATCAGAAGACAAACGCCCCTCGGCCATCCACTCTTTGTTATCATTAGCCTGGCGTAGTATGAGCTCTTCAGGGATCTCGAGACCCTCAACTTTTGATTTCAAAATAGAGAAGAGTTTTTCGTCTCCACCAACCCGACGGAGGATCTCATCTTCCAGATGCTTGTGGGTAAAGACTGTGCGTTTCAAAACAAGATCCTGGATCAGGACAGATGGATTTTTGCACAATACCTCAATGTTTTTTTGTCGAATGGCGTCATTCTCAGAAACAATGCGAGAATACTCCCCGCGCTCCGCCAACGCTTGAGCATACCATCCTTCATGGCGAGTAGGTGTTAGATCAAGGCCTTGGGCTTCATAGGACCGGCTATCCATGCGCACCTCATGTCCGCCCAAAGCCAAATGTTTATTGGCCACAATCTCCCACCTTTTACGCGTCTCAAAGAGTGCAGCCTTCGTCACAATTTCTCGATCTTTGCGAATTGCGAACTGCCCATCAACCAACGGGCGTCGTGTGATGAGTCCATGGAAGTGGGGATTGCCTTTATCCCAGTGGATGGCATATTCAACGATCAAACCGCGTGACACAAACCGTTCTTGCAAGAACTCTTCCACACAGGCTTCCGCTTGTTGAGGCGTGAACTCAAGGGGGATGGCGCCCATAATCGTCTGGGCCGTTTGAGTGGAACTTAAGAACTTCTGCTTGGCCTCGAAACTCCGTGCGTGTCTTTCTGGATCTCGTTCATTTCCTCTGAAGCGTAAACTCGCAACGTGATCCTCAAACTGCTCGACCGCATTCCATAGGGTGGAGGAACTCTTCGTCCATTCAAGGGTCCCTTCAAGCACCAAGACCCGACTAACCAGGACGTCGTTCTTTGACCCATAGTCATAGCCCACGCCTGTGCGGACGTCCTGCTGTTTCCCTCCTGAAATATAAGCGCTAAAACCCACCGCAGAGCGCCCCGCGCTACGCGAGATAAAGCCAAGATTCAGCGAATAAATCGCCATGAACGACCCGTGGGGCGTCAATTCTGGGGTTTAACCTGGGGGGGGACAGGGCTCTGTTGATGTACGAGCAACAACAATCAGCTTTTCAATGAGAAAAGCTGGAGCCCTTTAGGTGATGCGAAGTCTCTGAGTGTCAGCCATCAAGAGAGGCTTGAAGAAACAGGGGTCAAGGACAAAAGTCTTGAGCGGGTTGTGTGCCTAGGACAACCCCTACCTGAATCTTACCATGCCAACTTGATTTTTACTGACAAGTCCATCATACGCCTGTGGCCGAAAAGCACAAGCGCAATCGCGCATAAGTGCGCCTCACTTCATGAGGACAACTTAGTGGTTAGTTGGGTTTTTTTATGATTTTGCTTTTTCCACTGCACTTCTTTCTGTTGATTCCGTTTGTCTGGTTCCTCAGATTCTGGTATATTGTTCCTCAGAGGCAAATCACACTCCAACTTTAGGAGATGCTTATGACTGCCTCTTTAAAACTACGCCAGCTTGAATCAAAGATCTCGACCCTCCAAGCCCAACACCAAGCCGCCCTCAAGGAACGCCAAAAAGAGATTGCCACACTTCTGACCTCCCTCGACCTGGCCTCTCTAGATGACACCGTCTTGATAGGTGGCCTCCTCTTTGTGAAAGACAAAATCGCAAACAAAGATTCACTCGTGGAGGTTTGGCAAGATGTTGGAACACGATTTCTACGACGACCCACATCAAAGAGGGGACATTCTTCGCTTACGTCCAAGGTCACCCTATCTCCACAAGCTCATGCGTCTAAATCGGAAGCTCAACAAGCTATCTCTCGCTCTGAGTCGCGAGACAAACAAAGTGCGAAACCAACAGATGTCACAGCGTAAGGCGCGCACCAGGACACTGATCATGGCGGGAGGTCTACTCCAAAAAGCAGGCCTCCTGGAGGCATTCACGATTCATCCAGGAGACGATCTCCAGGACGATGAACACCGCGAAAAAGCCTCTCAGTTGATTGGATTTCTATACATATGCTTTCAAAACGCCTCCTTCAAGGAGGAGCACATGGAGGAGTGGCAAAGGCTTGGGGAACGATTGTTGGGGGACAGATGATGGCCATGCGGAAAGCGTTATGTCTTAAGAAGAGATCCTTCTTATTCAGGCTTGAGGGGAAAAGGATAAATGCACTACTTAGCTTTCGCGATTACTTTCAGTTCCAGTTTCAAGAAGACACATCTTTTATCCGATGCATTTATACGGGCCACTGTAGGGCGGTCTTACACCACTCTCCACTGCTTAAATGTCAACCCCATCTCACTGACAATAGTTGGCTTTGTCCTCAGTTAGACGACGCGTGCAAAAACAGTGCTCTTATGTTTCCTTCAGGCAGCATTATGTTATTTGTATGTATTTTTGTTTGATTTTACAATATGTTAGTGAATTTTTATGGCAAACATCTTGACACAGGGAGTTTTTTTCCACTACCTTTCAATCTGACAGGGATTTTTTGCCTATACGATAGTATAAAGGAGATTCCTATGAATACAACATGCGGTAATTAAGAATAATTATGGGTTTCTAGGGGGTTTCTCTAGAAACCTATCTCTAAGAGTAAGGACAATTTCTTTCCATTTTTTGAGGATAAGCATGACTTCCTATGTGTTAGCACCCTACATGAAA
>JABDEE010000013.1:27526-28567 GCA_013287205.1 Alphaproteobacteria bacterium | reverse complement strand
AAAAATGCTGACAGCTGCAGGTAACTTAGAGTTTGAAGAGGCGGCCCGCTTACGAGATGAGCTCAAACGTCTTGAAGAACACGAGCTTTCTGCTCTATAGAGTATACAACCCTCTGATAGGAGAATACCCATGAGACATTCCGGCCGCCTCCCCGATCAACTTCGTCCTCTGTCCTTTGATATTGGATTCACAAAACATGCGGAAGGATCCTGCCTCACGCAATTTGGCGGGACGCGGGTGCTCTGTACCGCCTCTGTGGAAGAAAAAGTGCCCCCCTTTCTGCGCAACAAAGGAACAGGATGGATAACGGCGGAATACGGCATGTTACCGCGTTCGACCCATACGCGCATTGACAGGGAGGCGGCCCGCGGTAAACAGACGGGACGTACCCAAGAAATTCAACGACTGATTGGAAGATCCTTCCGTTCGATTGTGGATCTCAAAATGTTGGGAGAGCGCCAAATTACAATTGATTGTGATGTGCTGCAAGCTGATGGGGGCACGCGCACGGCCTCTATTTCAGGCGCATATGTTGCCTTACATCTCGCTCTGCAAAAACTTGTCAAAAATGGAAAAATGCCTCTCCTCCATCAAATGGCAGCTGTTTCCTGTGGTGTCGTTGACGGAGTGCCCCTTCTTGATTTGGACTATGAAGAGGATAGCCAAGCAGAAGCGGATGCCAATTTTGTTTTCACAAATACGGGCGCGATTATTGAAATTCAGGCAACCGCAGAGAAAACGCCTTTTGAGCAGGCCGTCCTCTCAGAAATGATCATCCTTGCTCGAAAGGGGATTGATGAAATCATTACTCTGCAACGGGAGGTGCTGGGTATCAGTTGACAGGAATCAGGAGACAGGAGTCATGATGTCTCCTGTCTCCTGTCTCCTGTCTCCTGTCTCCTGTTAACGTGGCGTCGTATTCTTTGATTTAGAAGAAATCTTAGGGTTTGCTTTTCGCCTGCGATGATAGACTTTTGTTGTCGCTGTTTTGTCATTTAAGGCTTTATCTTTAGGTTGATGAATCGGTAACACAACCCGAA
>JABDEE010000013.1:0-27516 GCA_013287205.1 Alphaproteobacteria bacterium | reverse complement strand
ACCCGAAACTTTCGGTAAAAATCGAGATCAATGATATCTGACATCGCGTACTTCCTTTCTTCTTTTCCAATGATCTCTAGTATACGGGAAGAGGTTTAAGATTCCTCTAGGGAAAAGTTGAAAAAGTATTGATTTCCTTTGTTTTTTATCCCGCCTCCGCAAAACACCACGTTTTAGCTCGGGAGTTGGCGGGTATCCGCCGAAGCTTTAGCGACCCGGCTACGCCAGCCGTGGCGAGGGGAGGAGTCGTTCCGGCGGGTGAAACCCGGCGAAGAAGCACAAGATACTACGGGCCTAGGCCCGTAGAGTTTCACTAAAATTTACGATAAGCCGCATGTTTTAAATGATGCGCAGTGTTCCGTGTAACCCGGTGGACATTTCTTTTGGAGGGGACGACGGATGTCTTTGTCGTTGCCAATCGCATAAGAGGCCGAGCCGTCCTACATCTCATAGGCGTCCTTCCGGTGTTTAAAGAAGGGCTATCGTGTTCCTGGCGTCGCCATGCGGCAAGGACGCTTTTGCGATAAGGGATGTGAAAAACCGGATTTGCGGAGTGATAATGGGCAACGGCTGTATGCCAAGACCCATGTTCGTTCTTCAACTGATTCAAAAATAAAGCAGCATAGGCCACGTTTTGAGCGGGATCAAAGGCATCGTCTAGATTTTTAAAAGCACGCGGATGGTGATAAAGATTCACTTGCATACAGCCGACATCGATACTTTTGATACCTTTAAAGAGCATAGCCTGAACGGCTGCAATGGCCGCTTCTTTCGTTGCAAAATAGTAGCTTTGGCCTTGAGCATTAACGGTCCAGGGCCAGGCTCTTACCTGTCCCGTTGGGGTTTTGCGGCCCGACTCAACCCGTGAAATCGCTTGCAAAAGTCCTGCAGGAATCGCCCGTTGATTTTCATGGTGAATCAGATGGGGGCTACACGCATTGTGAGAAAAAGAGGCAATCGCGGGATGCGACAGGAGACCGCTCAGAAACACAATAATAGAGAGTTGGCGTATCAAATGAGGGGCATCCCTTTCTGTTCCAATTTCTATCTATGTAGGCCCAAATAGGTTACGAAAGCGTTAATGACCTAGAGGAGGGCTCGATCCGTTATTTTTTCTGGAGCAGGAAGAGGAGGGAGAGGTGCATCGATGGTTGCACGATCCCCAAACAACAGTTTTTGCAAGTCGAGCCTGACCTGAGGCGCTTTTTTCCCTTTTTCAAAGGTCAAGAGATAGGTTTGATCAAAGACGTTATCGGGCCAAGCCTGTACCGTACCCCCCCCCCAAAGCTTCAATGACTTTATGAATTTCTTTGTGCTCCCAACAAACCAAAACCGTTTTTCCATCATATTTTTTGTTTGTTAAAATTTCCTGGACGAGTGCCTTATGATCCCCTTGCTTAAAATTCGAATTGATAGTGAGCTTATAGCGTACGGCTGTGGGGGTGGCGGTCTCAATCGGTCTTGCGGATTCCTGTGGCCCTCCAAGGTCGCCTAACCCTACGGCAAAAATAGAGGAAATAGGGGGCGTATTATAGAGAGGGGTTTCCAAAAAATAATAGGGAAGGGCAGCGGCCCGTTCATATCCCTTAGCCGAAAGAAACATTCTCCCAGGCACTTTGTCCGCATGACGAATAATGATCACATTCTTAGGAGTTGCAACTGCCGTTGAAACTGCCATTGGAGATAAAATAAGGGACACTAGAATCAGGTATTTTTTTTGCATCATAAACTCCTTTTATGCGCTTATTTTTCTTTTGTGTTTTTTAGATTTCTTTTTCGAAGCGATCTTTGAAAATTTCTTGGAAGATTTTGAGAATTTTTTTGAATGTTTCTTTGTGGTTACGGACGCTTTTTTGACAGGATTTTTATCGACCATGGTTGCAAATAAATCATCTAAGGTCTCTGCCTTAAAGGACTTTTTGGAGGGGACATACACGGCCTGTTTGAGGGAAGGTTGTTGAGCCAGGATGTCATTGATAGAGGCATAAACTTCTTCTGATTGGGTAGGGTTGCGTTTGAGGTTTGCATAGGTCGCTTCAACAAGTTTGACCATTTGGGAATTGCGTGCCTGGCGCCCCGGCTGCCCCATGACAACAGCAATGATGCGTTGATTGTCCCGCACCACAGAAGCTGCAAGATTAGACCCAGATGCATTCACGAATCCTGTTTTAATCCCATCCATTCCCTTGAGGCGCCCCAGAAGCGTATTGTGATTACCATGCACAACGCCCTTATAAGAAAAGGATTTTTCCTTAAAAACATGAAAATGATGCGGATAATCGCGGTAGAGCGCTTGGGCTAAGAGGGCCATATCTCGGGCTGTGGTAATTTGCTGAGGATCAGGAAGGCCATCCGCATTTTTGAAAACTGTCTTCGTCATGCCTAGCTGTCGGGCTTGCTCTGTCATGATTTTTGCAAATTTTGTCACAGACCCGCAGCCTAAGGTTTCGCCAATCACCGATGAGGCATCATTGGCAGATTTTGTCACAGATCCCAGGATCGCATGACGCAGGCTGATGAAATGACCTGCCCGAAGGCCCAACTTACAAGGAGCCCGCGATGCCGCATATTTTGACACCGGAAGTTTTTGATCCATATGAAGGTGCCCGGCATCAACCGCTTTGAAAGCCAAATACAGCGTCATCATTTTGGTCAAAGAAGCCGGGTGCGTAATGGCGTCTGCATTACGCGCGCTAAAAATTTTCCCTGTTTTTGCACACATCGCAATCGTCGACTTTTGAATACCGGCTTGGAGGGAGGAGGGGAGGGAAAGAAAACATGAAACAACAAAAAACAAGAGGTGTTTCTGAAAGTGCTTCACTGTTCCTGTCCTTTCTAAATTTTACCCGCCTCCGCGAAGCCCCGAGAGTTCAAGGCAGAGCGGGTATCCGCCGAAGCCTTGGCGACCCGGCTACGCCAGCCGTGGCGAGAGGAGGATCCGCTTCAGCGGGTGAAACCCAACGAAGAGTTTCACGAGAATTTATTGTCAATTAAATACGATTTTTATGATATTGTCTAGAGGATAGTGGCAAAAAAACAGGGATACCTCATTAAAAATTGAGTTGCCGACAGAAGCATAAAGACTTGTCGTCCTTGATGAGAAGGCCGTGCCTCGGACGAAGCCCGGCTACGCCGGGTTGAGGCGGAGGCTTTAGGCCCTTCTTAACCCTGGCTCCGCCAAAGGCTTCGCCGTGGCGAGTCGAGGATCTTCTCGAAGCAGTGATTGTGCTGAAATAAGATCCCCGGTCAAGAAGTGCTCAAGCGCTACCAAGCACTTCTAGTCAGGGATAACAAGGAATTTTAATGAGGTGGCCCTGGACAAAAAAGGGCCGCCTAAAAATATCCGAGCCTGACAGAAAAGAGTTTTTCAAAGTGCTTTACACTTGCTGCTGTCACCATAAGAATAACCCGGTCATGCACCCGGATGACCAGGTCATCCCGTGGCATAAGAAGGTGATCTTCCCGAATCACAGCTCCCACAATGAGATTTTTTTGTGCATTAATTTCCCCGACCGTCATGCCGAGGACGCCTGAGGTACCAACCGCTTCCGCTTCAATGACTTCACCGACGTTATCCCTTAAGGAGTGGACCGTCCGAATGCGCCCTCGCCTAACATACTGAAGAATACTCGAAACGGTGAGGGCCTTGGGACTAATAATAGAATCAATATCTAAGGAGGGAATGAGACTCGAATAAGAGGAATCATTGATCAGTGCCATCGCTTGGGTTGTGCCCAAACGTTTTGCCATGAGAGAGGCAAGGATATTGACTTTATCATCAGATGTGACGCCCACAACCTTGTCCGCAATTTGGGCGTTTGCTTCTTTCAGAATTTCTGTGTCAAGTGCATCGCCGCGTAAGACAAGAGTACGGGACAATTGATTGGCGACATAGATCGCTCTCTCCCGATTGTGCTCAACGAGCGTCAGAGCGATATGAGGGTGATTGGCTTCTACCTCCTCAGCTAAACTAAGCCCAACGTTGCCGCCTCCCAAAATGAGTAAGCGTTGAGATTTCTTCTCACTATATCCAAAGATTTCCAGCCCCTGCATCAATTGCGGTGTGGGGATGAGAAAATAGACTTCATCATCCTCTTTTAATTGATCTGTTTTTGTGGGAATAAAGCTTGTGTTGCCCCGAATAATAAAGATCACACTTATATTAAGAGTCGGGAACACACCGTCGAGAAGGCGTAAAGGCGTATTGAGAATAGGAGCTTTGTGCTTACAACGAATGCCGACCAATTGTATCGTTTCATCTGAAAAAGAGATCAACTCAAAGGCGCCCGGCATATCTAAGCCTTTACCAATATTACGGGCGACCTCAAGTTCAGGAGAAATGATAAGATCAATTGGAATCTGCTCTGGGGTATAAAGCCCTGTCCATTCGGGGTTGAGGTAAGACTTATGCCGGATTCTGGCAATTTTAATGGGAACACTGAAAAGAGAGTGGGCCATTTGACATGCGAGCATATTGATCTCATCTGTCATGGTAACGGCAACAATCATCTCTGCGTCTTTAAGATTCGCATTCGCCAGAACATCAGGGTGAGAGGCACACCCCACAATCCCTCTGACATCGAGAGCGGTCGAAAGATGAGAGATGACCTCTTCCGACTGATCAATAACAGTGACATCGTTATCGTGTGTTGAAAGATAGCGGGCAATGTTGAAACCAACTTGCCCCCCTCCGCAAATGAGAACGTTCACGCTAGAATTCTTTTTCCAAAAAGGCAACAAGCTCAGATTCACTAAATTTTGTGAGATCTTTCGGGAATTCAGCCGTAATCTTAGGCAAAATATGCTTATTCAAATTAGCGCGAATGGTCCCCAGCGTCTTAGGAGGACAAATCAAGATCAGCTCATCAAACTCATGGCGTTCATTGGCTGTCTCTAAAACAGAGCAAATTTCCTTAGAAAAAAGGGTTTCCTGATACTGATGCCAATCGGTGCGGGGTTGGTAAGAATGGCGCGCGTAACTTGCGCTTTCGTAATTCCGCCCCGGTTTGTCGGTTGTGAGGTGGGTGTCATCAAGGTTGTTGCCAATAAAGTCGTGATCAAGTGCATTTTCGAGCTTTCCGTATGTTTTGAGGAAAATACGGGCCCGGGCGCCATCTGCAACAAGAACCCATCTTTTTTTCTGTTTAATCATTTTCTTTTTACCTTTCTAGAGTTGTTATATTTTTGTTAAACCAAATGAAAAACATGAATAACAAGAGTCAAAAAGACCTCGAGCATAATCAAGATCACAATAATCGACTCCAGCATGCGGGAATGGCGATTGTTAAGCTCATCACGCATCATTTCAAAGAGCTCCTTCACAATGTCCAACCGGCGATTGAGAACGGCCGTGCGCGCATCCAACTCCAAGTCATAAGTTGTCATTGTATAGAGGCTCTCATATTCAGGGTGATCCCAAATGAAAACAGGCGCATCCAAAATATCACTGTGAAGATTCACCGAATTTCGCTTGATAAAAAGCTCCCCAATGCGCTGAGAGATTTGCTTACGAGAAAGGGAGATTTTGCCACGACGTGCAAGCTCTTGCGGAATATTTTTTGTCATGTCAATGGTGCGATCAATACTTGCTTCAAAAGCTGTGAGCTTGATCGCTTGAGACAAGCCGTAAGAGACCGCCAGCATCTGCAAAGCATGAGACCGGGTTTTTGCCAGCGTAATCTTATCCTGAAAGAATCGCGGTTTTGGACCGAAGGAATAGTCGAATTCCTCCGACACGGGATGAATAGGCGTTTGAGAAAACCCTTGGAGAATGGCTAGAAATTTCCCTTCCTCCTCATGCGGCATGTTCCAGAGGACAAGGCAACCATAGCGAAACACAAAAACGTCCCATTCTTTGTAAGAAATGTGGAGCGCATCCGTATAAAAGTTAACGAATTCAACACCTTCCAAAGCCAAAACAAGGCCATGAAGATCGTAGGTTTCGGCTGTGCTCAGCGCAAGACAACGCATGGAAATCTTCTCATTATTTTAAGGCAGTATAGCTCATTTGAGAGGAAAAAACAACTATTAGCAGGGGGCAGGAAACAGGTGTCAGAAGTCAGGAATTTTCCTGTTTCCTGAGGCCTGTTTCCTGACCACTGTAATTGACAGGCGAAAAAAAGACTGTTAGGGAAAAAGGAAAAGGCAAAAAGCAGAAAGGAATCAATAAGATGGTTGGCCGAGGTCTCTTGAGGAATTTTTTTTCTACCTCCCGTTTGTTGGCCACGGCCGTTTTCCTTGTTTTATTCTCTTTCACCATGGAGGAAGCCCGGTGTAGCGATGATGAACGAGTGGGGAAAGCTCAAACCGCTCATAGTTCACTGGTCACGTCTCCCGATCCTTCAAGTAGATCTCTTGTTCCAGGAGTGAGACGGGCAAGCCTACCCACGATCACTGTTTTCTCTGACCTCAAGAAAACGGATCACTTAAATTCTACTCCCCCTCCTTCATCAGACGCTCCTGAAAGCAAATCGCAGGGAAACACCCCCCATACCACTCACCGCAACCTGAGCGCAGGAGGGCAGAAGTCCACTCAGACCTCGCCGTCGCCGCCGGGGCGTCAGATTATGTCGACGTTAGGGGAGGACTCCCAAGAGTCGTACACTATTATTGTAGATCCCCCACAAAACGGGTCCCTGGAAACCTCTGTTGACCAAAAGGAACAGCCTGAGGAGAAGAAGTTCTGGAATATTTGGGGAAACAAAAAAAGAGAGCAGACACCTAAGGTTCTCAGAAAAACTTCCTCCCCTTTCTCTGACGCAGCTTACCTTACAGCTCTTGATGGGGAGGTTGAATGGGGGAAGGAGGATATTGAGGTTGATACCCTGAATAGTGTTTCCCCTGCAGCCCAAAAGTCTTGGCGTTGTTGTTGCTGCTGTCAAAAAAAAGATCTGCTGCTCGATGAAGAGAACGAAAAATCGACTCAATCGTCTTGGTGGTGCTGGGGTAGAAAAAAAGCGGCGACTCCCCCAAAATCGCCTGAAGAAGCGGATACATATCAGCCTATAAAATCAACAACGGGCACCCCTTGTCTTCCCCACAGGGAGATAACGCCCCAAGGTGCTGTTAGACAGATAGACGGTTTCAGGCAGTTGCCAGTAGACCCCAAAGGCTTGCCAGAATTACTATAAGGGTGCAATCCTCTTCAGTAAGCCAAAAAATAGACGTTCAAAACGTAGGAAGTAATCATCGGATGGATATGGATGTCTCGGGTCTCAAAAATCAAGGATTAGCGCTTAGGAATACTCCTCGGTTCCAGAAAAGGCTAAAAATATTTTCTGACGATATGGGATGCGCCTCCTTGCGCCGTTTCGTCTCCGCTCTCCTCATTGTTTCCTTTTTACCGCCGGATGTGGCGAACTGCGGCGATCCCCAGCATGAGGAAAAAGAAGACGTCTACGTAAGCCTCCCCCCCTCTCCATCCGTGTCTCCTCAAGATTCAAAGATGCTGGACGTTTTCATCGAGAAGCGTCCAGCTGCCTCCCTTCCTTCAAAGGCGGAGAAGCAAGAATCATCTTTTTGTGCACGTCTCTGTCAGGCTTTCTGCCCCTCGAAGAAGTCTGCTGAGGAAGAAGCGGACGCAGAGGCGAGGCGCAGAGAGAATCGTGACCCTGAGAGCCGACAAGGCGGGCGATTCGTTTATGAATCTCCCAGCCAAAGCCGGCGTGACTCTCGAGCAAGTCTCGGGAGTCCTTCTGTGAGTAATGTGGGGAGAAGCACTTCAATGGCGATTCCTGGAAGTCCTTCTGTGAGCCATCTTGGGAGAAGTGCTTCAACGAATGTGGGTTACGCCGAAGCTTTAGCGAAGCCTCGTTACGCCGAAGCTTTAGCGAAGCCTCGTTACGCCGAAGCTTTAGCGAAGCCTCGTTACGCCGAAGCTTTAGCGAAGGCGAATGGGAGAAGTGTCTCTGTGGCTCCGGGAGCCCTCGAGGCGAATGTCATGCGCTTGGATGAAGGGCTGCTAGGGTCGGCCTCAGAAGAGGGATGTGCAGGGAAGAGAAGGGAAGGGCAAGAGCAACCAGGCGACGATTCCTGATCACACTCTCACCAATTGAACCTCTTCCGATGAGGAAGACCTCTAAAAATTTCTCCTCTCTCCCTGAAGCAGAGAGCAGCTTCAAAAGCTGTCAGCATAAAAAAACGCAAGGAGAACAAGGCCTTAAGAAAAGAAAAAAGAAAAAGAAATTGACAAAAGAAGAGGAGATCCCTAGATATGAAGTTATAATTCGAGTAATGTAAGTTTTATTCTCACCCTCGAGAAATCGAGGAATGTAGGCAGGCCAAAGACTTAAGTCCGGGGGAGAGGCTTAAGCCTTGGCGAGGAGTGAATGATTATGGTCGTCTCAAATATCAATGATCCTCTCGCGTCCCCCCCGCCTGCGCGGGGGGGACCCAGACTTGAATTCTTTTTGGGATTGGTTGCGAAGACATTTTTTGTTAAAAAGCCTGATTATCGATTTCTGATTTCTAATCCCCAATTCCTAATCCCTGTCTTTCGACGTTTCATCTCCGCTCTCCTGATTTTCTCATTGTTAGCCCCAGACGTCGCTAAGTGTTCGGATGTGCTGTTCGATGAGGGTTCCTTGTCTGTTGTAACGTCTATCTTGCATGCTTCAGATAAGAGTGTGAGAGACAAACAAACTTCAAGAGGCCTGGGGCTTATGCCTCAAACTGCTGCAGCTTCAAACAGCGCGTTCACTCAAGATTTACTCCCTTCAAGACAGGGATACAGCTCGACTTTACCCAAGAGCGCTTCTTCTTCGAATAAGGGCAGCGGTTCGAGTTCTCGTCAGTCGCCCAATCCTCCGAGTCCACCATCTCAAGGAAGCAACAAAGGATCGCCAGAGCAAAGGCATTCCCCGCCGAAAGTGACATCACAGAGGGTAAAAGACACCCCGAGGGGTGCGGAAATTATCGTGCTTTCTTCTGCACCTGATAAAGTTGTAAGTGCCACTTCTCCCTTGAGTTCTCCTGCACAAAAAGCCCAAGCGCGTGCAGCTCTTTCAGATCCAGAGGAACACTCTTTTGATGTGCGTACGCCTGAACCTCCTGGCGTCTTTCAGCGCTTATTTGGCACAACCGCCAAGGATCAACAAAGGCAAATTGCAAGGGGAAATAAGGAGTTGGGAGAGAGGCTCCTTGATCAAGAGTTTATGTTATCAGAAGCAGATGATGGAGATGAACAGCTTTCGATTACTATTGAGTCTGGGAAACAAAAACCCAAAAAGAAAAAAAGATCTCGCCATGATGATGATGAGGATACGGAACAGGCGAGAGGAGACCTTAGGGAGGACCTCAATCTCGAGGCCGTAGACGCGGGAGAGAATGGCCAAGCCGGTGAGTCCAAAGCGAAGGGAGAGGGGAGAGCAGGGCGACACCTCCACGCGAAACAGGCAAACAGGGGAATGGTCGCCCCTGCCGATGGCCAAGACTATGATCGTGCCATCTCTCCCACCGATTCAACCTCTTCCGATGACGACGAAGATCTCGAGGCGGGTGGCAAGCGTACCCCTCCTACGCCAGACCCTGACGAGGAGGCTAAGGCCGCCAAGGCCAAGCAAACAAGAGAGGCCTTAGCGTATATCAGAAACCAAATCTTAATGAGAAGGCTTCTCATTACCATGTTGGTTATTGGTATTTTCAATGCATGCGGTGACTATCCGGAAACTCTTATTTTTGAAGAGGGGACGAAAACTTTTAATAACTATGACGGTGAGCTTCTGACCACTGAGTCCCCATCACCTACTTATTCCGCAATGGTTTTTGGAATCATGCTGGCCACTCGCTGGCTGTTTCTCTCCCTTCCTTCCCATTTGACGTTTGCAAAACAGCGTGTTCAGGCCTCTTATAAATCTTTCTTTTTAGAAGAAGCGCCGGAAGACCAAGCCGCCTATAATGGAGAAAAAAGAAAAATTTGGAGTATTTCTTTCTTAAATGTTTTGATGCCCTGTTACCTGTTGTGGCAGGCTTTAAACCCCCGAGGGGAAAAACTCGAACACCCTCTTGTTGATCAGCTCTTGTTTGCATTTTCTGTCTTTCCCCTGATAACAGATGGGGCCTTTTCTACTGCAATGCCTTTACTGCAATTGACCGATGACACCCATTATAAAAAACTTTTGGATCGCTTGGATGCGTCCTCCCCGATTGAACAGACAAGAAGTCGTTGGGAAAAGGAATTTGGAAAACTGGTACGGGCTGCATCACAGCTGAGTGAAGAGAAAGTCAATACTCTTTATGCGCTTGGACAATCTATGCCGCTTGCCCTGGTTCCAGCCGAGAAAGATTCAGAACAAAAAGAACCAGAGGAATATCAAGAAAGCCAAGATCTTAAGATTCAAAAGCATACATTGACCCTCATGAAGGCCTCTCTTACTGTGGCCGAGGAAGAGGACGCGGCAGGGCGGGTGCCTGCCTTCAAAGATCAATTCTTCTTTGGAAAATCCAAAGAAGAATTGGCTGAAAAAGGCGCCCTGTGGTGGGCAAGAACAGCCATGCTTGGAAAATCGTATATCAGTGGATGGATCATTACGCAAATGCTCTCTTACATCACCGATATCAGCTGGCTCATTGGGATCCCTGCGGTCATCGGAGGAGCACTTTGGGGGTATAACGTGGTTTATGCAAATGTGCCGAAAGCGAAGGCACTCCTTTTTAGAGTGATGGGGGGAACGGACGAACGAGACTCTCAAAATCACCCCTGGATCCGCAAAGGATTGACTGTGGGTGCCATAGTACAAGGTCTTTTTTATACCCTACCCTTAACGGTGCTAGCCTGTGTCGCAACAGCTAATTGGAGCACTCACTGGCTTGCACAGACCGCTCGAGGTGTTATATTAGCATTCCCTATTTCTCTTTATGCTGCGAATAGAATTGTGGATAGCACAAGGGCGATTCAAAAAGTTGTATCTTCAGGGCCACGATTCTCGGCATATTTAGGATATCCCTCTGACGATTACAAACGGGAAGAGGTGCGCCGTATCGCGGGGGAACTCCAGGATTTGGCAAAAAATCTCCACCCAACGGTCATTGAAGAGATAAGTCAGGGAATGGAAGCGTTGCCTCCCTCACCACCACTTCCAGCAACACCCGCCAAGCCAGGCTATTTCCAACGAACTCTGAGGGCCTTGAATCCCTTGGGGTGGGCTTGGATTACTAACTGCCGAAAGGAATCGAGCGTTCTCGCGAGAGACGAGAGTGTGCAGGAAGGGGCCTCATGACTCGCCAAAGAAAGAGCCTTTTTAACATGCACCCCCATAATCACAACCCAACTTCCCACTCTTTGGCGCCGTCCCGTGAGGGTCCTTCTTTCGTGTCGTGTCATCGAGGACAGTTGAGGCGAGGTTTCCGAGATTGGCGGTAGGGGAGGAGTTCTCAAGCGCAGCCATGGGGGAGCTGGCTTCAACCAGTTGGGCCGGGTCACCTTTTTGGGCAGCCCACACGGTGCTAAGGTTTTTTTGTCTCGCATAAAAGCCATTTGAGGCTCCTTGAGAAAAGCCATTTGGATCTCCCGCACTTGGATTTCCCGCACTTGGATTTCCCGCAGTCGGATTTCCCGCACTTGGATTTCCCGTCCCTGAAGAGGGGCCATTGACCGTGTCCGACAGCATTGGATTTGGGTCAATATCTTCCAATTGCTTTGCCTGCCCTTGGGGGAGAGAAAAACTCTTCCCTGAAGCATAAACGCCCTTCTCTGCATGGGCCGCAGAAAGGGTAAGAGCCAAAAGGCTTAAGCTGAGTGTTGTTTTCGTCATGGTTTCTCTCCTTTGTTAAATTTCAGATGTCTGTACAAAAAGGGCTTACTTTTTAAGCAGGCCGTTCCCAAGGTGGGGCTGTGAATAAGCCCCCATAAATGTCCCCTCTTCAGAAGTGCCTGAACGGGAAGGTCCCTCTAAAGAGGGATTCTTCAGAGGCTCCGGGTCGAGTAAATTATCTGTGATGCCAGGAATCGGCTTATCATCGAAGTCCTCGACCTTAGGATGGGTCGTGATGAGCTTAGATTTGGAGGGCTCCTCAGATGTCTCCACCTGCGCATGCGCCTCAAGGGACAAAAGAGCCAAAACGGCAAGTGTCAATGGTGTCTTGATCATGAACTGTCTCCTTTTGTACAAGCTAAGTGAGCGATCCTGTGGTAAGGACATCCGTTGACGACCCTGAGGTAAGGGCGTCTGTTGACAAAATGCGGGATTGGGGACCCGTACTTTGCGATTCAGCTTTGTTCTGATGACGCGCGTGCTTCTTCTTCGTCTGTCCATCCGGAAAAACAGTATCGCTATCCTCAAAAGCCTCAGCCGTATGCGACCGCGCTTCAAAAGCTGTCAGCATAAAAAAACTCAAAGCAAGGGTTGCAATTTTTGCAGAGGTCGTCTTGGTCATCGAATGGCTCCTTTTAATAGTATGGCCCCAGGGGGGCAAATAAGCGAAATTAAGAGTAGGATAACATTAAGATGTTAATATAATATTACGATTTCTATAAAAATACGAATAAAAAAGCGGACAGGTGAAACTCTACGGGCCTAGGCCCATCGTATCTTGTGCTTCTTCGCCGGGTTTCACCCGCCTCCTCCTCTCGCCACGGCTGGCGTAGCCGGGTCGCTGGCGGATACCCGCGAAACCCCGAGCCAAGGCTGCGGAGGCGGGTAAAGAATCAGAAGAGGCATCACTGAGAGATGATATCCATCGGATCCTGAAATTGTTTGATGACTTCACTGTTATCAAAGGCATCGGGGTGGATATTAGGGAATGTTGCCTCCGTGGATTCGTTGCCACGCGCAGGCGTTGGTGGCGTGGCACTCGCAGAATTTTTAGAAAGCTTCGGCCAAAAATTGAGTGACTTCTCTGAAGAGAAGGCGACGTTGTCAGGTTTGGACGGAGCAAGAGGAGCATCCTCAAATGTTCGTCCTTCGGCTTGGAGAATAGTGGTTCCAAGGACAAGAACGAGGCCTGCCAATACGACTATCTTGGTCATAGATCTCTCCTGTGTTGCAATCTAAGAACAGCATATCACGGATAGATTAAAAAAAAGTTAGCGGAGGAAGTCTCAAGAATTAAAAAAGATGGGGGAGAGTGACCATGCGGGCCTTGTATATCAAGGCCCGCAAGACGTCCCGGAGAGAAAGGGGGGAGAGTACCCCAATCTTTGCGGACTAGGTCACAGAGTTGGTTGACTTCGAATAACACAAATCCAGTTTGAAGTGTATCACCTTCGCGCTCATCTTGATGAATAAAGATAAGCGACGCCACTGCTGTAAGGCGTGTGTAACAGAGTCATTTACAGGTGTCAACCCACAGTATCGGACATGACACTTAAGCGTCAGCGACGACTTCTTCAGGTGCCGCTTCAGGTGCCGTTTCAGGAGCTGCTTCTTCAACTTCCGTTTCAGGAGCTGCTTCTTCAACTGCCGTTTCAGGAGCTGCTTCTTCAACTGCCGTTTCAGGAGCTGCTTCTTCAACAGGTGCTGCTTCCTCCACAGGCTCCGCTATTTCCGGTTCGGCGGCCTTTTGGGCAGCCTCTTCTTTTGCACGCTCAGCGGCTTCAGCGGCATCGATCTTTGCTTGCTCTTCAGCCTTCACACGCTCTTGCGCCTTGGCTTTTGGAGCAGACTGTTTTGGCGTCGGGCGAATAACGGGAGCGGCCATCAGGTCAGCTTTGGCAAGAAACAAATGAACCCGATCTGTTGGCTGAGCCCCCACAGAGAGCCAATGTTGGATACGTTCTGTCTTGAGGCGAATGCGCTCTGGATTTTCATGAGGGAGCAACGGGTTATAGGTACCCACTTTTTCTACAAAGCGGCCATCCCGCGGGGCGCGGGCATCCGCCACAACAATGTGGTAAAAAGGGCGTTTTTTAGACCCTCCTCGGGCCAATCGAATTTTTAAAGCCATGGTTTCGTTCTCCTTTTGTTAACGTGAATGGGGCATCATGCCCCGAAGTCCCTGGCGCAAAAACCCTTTTTTGCCCAGACCTTTCATCATGTCGCTCATGCCGCGATATTGTTTCAGGAGTTTGTTCACCTCTTGAACAGAGGTGCCACTCCCCAAAGCAATGCGGCGCTTGCGCGAACCATTGAGAAGAGTTGCATCTTTACGTTCCGCTTTTGTCATCGAGCGGATGATCGCAAGTTGGCGTTTGATAAAGTGATCATCAATGCCTGCCTCAGCAATTTTATCTTTGAATTTATTAAGTCCCGGCAGCATGCCCATAATGTTGCCCAGTCCTCCCATTTTTGACATCTGGAGGAGCTGAGTCTCCATAGCGTTAAAATCAAACTTTCCCGACTGCATTTGGCGTGCAAGCTTTTCTGCCTCCGCTTGATCCACCGTGTCCATGGCCCGCTCCACAAGACTCACCACATCCCCCATGCCGAGGATGCGGGTCGCAATACGGTCCGGGTGGAAGAGCTCCAGTTGGTCCGGCTTTTCGCCCGTGCCGAGAAGTTTCAGAGGTTTGCCTGTCACAGCCCGCATGGAGAGAGCAGCGCCACCCCGCCCGTCTCCATCAATCCGGGAGAGGGCAATAGCCGTAACGCCCACCTTCTCATTAAATTCCTTGGCAACGATGACCGCATCTTGGCCCATCATGGCATCGCCCACGAGAATCGTTTCGGTGGGCTGAGCCATCTCAGCGACCGCTTTGACTTCGTCCATCAAGGCTTGATCAATATGAAGGCGCCCAGCCGTATCGAGAATGAGCACATCATAGCCCCCCTGACGCGCAGCCTGAAGAGCCCGTTTCGTAATCGCAAGAACCCCCTCATCAGCAATAATCGGGAGGGTCTCCACATGGCACTGCTGGCCTAAGGTTTGGAGCTGTTCACGGGCTGCAGGACGATACACATCCAAAGACACCATCAACACTTTGCGCTTCTGCTTTTTGCTAAGGTAATTGCCAACCTTCGCCGTCATGGACGTTTTGCCTGAGCCTTGGAGTCCGACCATTAAGATCACAGCAGGGGGGGTGGCTTTGAGGGTAAGCTCGGTCACTTCTTGGCCGAGGAAATCCGTCAAGGCATCGTGAACGATCTTGACCACCAGCTGGCCTGCGCTAATGCTACGGAGCACATCCTGACCAACGGCTTTTTCCTGAACCTGGGCAATGAAGTCCTTGACGACAGGCAGGGCCACATCGGCTTCGAGTAAAGCCACCCGAATCTCTCGCAAGGCGGTTGTGACGTCAGCCTCCGTGAGAGACCCACGCCCCTTGAGCTTATCGATGATCGTACTTAAGCGGCCTGTCAGGCTCTCAAACATTCATTTTTTCCAACAAAAAAGCGCCAGTGCACGCAATGCGTGGGCTGACGTGACGTTTAGTTGAGGGGAAATCTAGTCTACACCAGGAAGGGTGTCAAGGAGATTTGAAGTTTCCCTCCATTCTGCATTGACAGTTATGCCGAAATCCCTTATTTCCTCAGTCAGGCTGGAGAGATGGCCGAGTGGTTAAAGGCAGCAGACTGTAAATCTGCCGACGAATGTCTACGTAGGTTCGAATCCTACTCTCTCCACCACTTGTTTCCCTAGAGTTGAGCGTGTGGTCACTTTTTGACCCCACGCCTCAGAAAAAAAATTTCACCAAAATTTCGCCAAAAAAGATTTTCCCACACAATAAGAACAGAAAGTTATTATTTATGAATATCCAAAGCCGATCATTTCTACGTCACCTCTCGCTTGTCCTTTTTTTGACAGTTGTTGCAAGCTTCTCCGTTGTAGCTGCCTCGGAAGAAGAGCAGCTGCCAGCCGTTGTAGTCCCACTTGCTCCAATAGATACGCTCTATCACGCGTCTCTCAATCAGAACATAAAAGTTTTTGAACCACGCGCTGAGCGTGTCAGGGATCACGCAGAAAAGGCTGTTGTTTTTGCCACTCCTTCTTTTAGGCTTGCGAGCTGCTACTTATTTAGGTGGGATAATTCCTGGGTTTTTCAGTCAGTCCTCCCTGAGGATGACAAAGCAGGCTATAAGGTGAGGATGGTTATTGCAGATAAGGAGCGTTTCCTCAACGAAGATAAAGGGGGAGCTATCTACATTTTGCCCTCCAAAAGTTTTGGATTTTCCAAAGATAAGGGGCTTGGAATCTACGAATGGACAAGTCAGGAAAAAGTGATACCCTTTGCACAGCTCAATTTTACATCAGCCTTGGAAGCGATGGAAAAATTAGGCGTTCAATTACATTTTGTGGATGCAGAGCAATTTAAACATGTCCTGAGTTTGTATGGGAAAGAGCGGGATGAATTTTTAAAGAGTTTAAAGCGCCCGGCTGCCCGAGCTGGCGATCATCAACCGACCTCTTACACGCCGAGACCGGAATAAGAATCGATCCCCGCCGGCTGAGAGGGTTGCGCGATGCCGAGAAGCGTGGGCACGTCTGGCAGACATGCGTTGTCCACGGTGACCATAACCCTAACAACATCCGCAGGATCAGAGATCGGGTCGGGTTGATCGACTGGGACGAGTCCCACGTCGACGTTCCCGATCTCGATCTGGTCCTTCCCCACCGGTCTCGACGACCGACGTCGCCGCACAAGCATCGACCGCCTGGGAAGCCGCCGCCTGTTGGGACGACGAATTTTCCATCAAGCGGGTCGCCGAAGTTCGAGGGGTCTGAGCAAAATACGCTAAGGGAGAAGTTTGTTATTCACCACCAACTCATAAGCGCAGTACTTTTCTGGGCTATACCCTTCATGCATGTATGAAGAAGGCGAGTAACCAAGCGCTTCATAAAACTTTCGGGCCCCTTTGTTTTCGATTTGTGTGATCAAAAGGACTTTTTGAGTATGGGGCATTTTAGCAGAAAATGAGTCCATGAAGATTTTTCCCAAGCCGTGCCGCCAATACTCAGGAGCAACGGCAAGCTCTGCCACATAAGCTTGGTTATCGCTTAATTCTTCCCAAAAGATAAATCCGATCATCTTTCCCTCCGAGCGTGCGCAGAGAAAATAGTGGGCATCATCATGAGAGAAACGCGGCTGAATGAATGTGACAAAATAGTCGGTGAGATAGTCTTTAATTTCCCCGTCCATTGCATGATGCATGACATCATGGGTGCGATATTGGAGAAGAAAGGACGCGATAAACATTGATTCCATATCTTGACGTGAGAGCTCATCTAACTGAGTTGGATCTTCCCAAGCAAAGATCACCGAATGACCAGAGATGTCCTTTTCTACCCTATAAATTTCATGCATATAACCTCCTTTTCCTCCCATTCCTCTAAAAGAGTATACCACTATATAACTAACTGCCTATAACTTTGAGAGAAGGACAACAGAGCCATAAACAGCTTTTGGATGTTTGAGCCAATAGGCTGCATACCGATCACTCGTGAGAAAAGTTTGGAAATTCTTGAGGATTATTGTTGTAATTTAAATTTGTTTATGCTTTATTGATTTTTGAGATGTACTGCACATTGTTATTGCAAGAGATCTTTTCTAGGTGAGAAGGCGCCATTTTAAAAGGATTACGATGATGACCAACCAAACTCTTTTATCGACTGTTTCAGCCCTTGCTTTAAGTGCAATTGTTTTCTCTTCTTTTCCTCTCTTGGCTATGGATCCGGACTGGGAATCTAGAGCTGCTGCACACATTCACTTAGACACAGACCCAAGTGCCGGGCCCGCTCCTAAGGCACATACAGCCGCAGAAAGAGAGGCAGAATTAGAAAAGCTAGCGCCAGGAATTAAGGCTAGAGGATCTTCCCGTATGCCGGGTGACTTTCCGGGCACCCTCTACACTTACGATCCGCGTATTGGCTACCCACCTGCCATCGGTGTCAAGGGATCTTCTTACTCCGTTCAATGTTATACCGACGGTACACTTGCCAGAAAGTCGGCCAATCCCCTCTTTGCTTTTGCTAACCGCGTCGACATTGGTTCTTTAGCTTTCAGCGCGCTCGAACCGATTCATGATGAACAGAGGCTCATTCCGGCACCGGCTTCTAGCGCTGGAACAGCCGCTCCTACAGACGATGCCTTAAGGGCAGCTTTGGTAAATCATGATTTCCAGCCAGGGTTCTAGTAGACGACTAAATTCTAGCAGACCATTCATATCCCACGATATAGGGCTTGTTAGTCATCTGTTTGAAGCTAGAAAAAAATCAATAGACAGAGAAACGATACTGATGATCACCCCTCAAATTCCTCTTCAAAAACTTGATACTGTTACTCCTCCTGCTGAAACCTCTACAGCTGAAGCACAAAGGCTCTTTCGTCCTAAAACTGTAAAAAAGTTAACCCGTATGATAACTGCCGCTGCTGGTGAAGAAAGAAGAGAAAAACGGACAGGGTATAGGCATGACATCGCTGGAAAAACAGGGACCTATAGACCTGACAGCTTGTCTAAAGAACTGTATGTTCCCGCTCAAAGGCTTGATATTATTTCTCCTCCTGCGGTGAGTGAACAGAGTCGTAAAATGGAAGTTGAGAGACAAGAGCAGGCACGCTTAACCTCGGATAATGCTCAGCCCGCAAGCCCTCCCATGAATGAGAAAACGCTCAAGCTTGTGCTGCGTTTTTCCCAGAAAACCCAGTCTAATTCGTCGACCGTTAAGTTTCCCAGAAAACTGAGACGAGAAGAGGCTGATGGGAAAGGGGTCGATTAAGGAAGGAGGTCGGAGAGGCTAGGGGTTAGACGCGTCTTATCCCTCAAACCATCAATATACACCTATAACTTTGAGGGAAGGACAACAGATCCATAAACAGCTTTTTGGTGTTTGAGCCAATAAGCTGCATACCGATCGCCCGTTGAAAAATGCCACCACTCAAAGGGATAATTGACCAGGCCAACAGATGCGGCTGCCATCAATAAAAACGTTCGATGATGTCTTTGTTCAGGGGTGAGTCCTTCGGAAAAGGTGGGTGCGTGAGGGTTTTCTCCCCAAATCACACCGAATTTTCCCATATCGATATACGTGTTGGTGTGTAAGTCATAAAGACGGATATCGATCGCCGCTCCAGTCGAATGAGCAGGCACATTATTTTTGACAGGCGAGACCCACTTCGATGCTTCTTCGATGCAGGTCTCATGGGTAAATTCAGGATGGGCTGCCTGTATTTCTCTCACTTTGTCGTCAAAGACCTCTCTTTGCGTTTCGAGACTTCTCAAGCCTTCATACACACGAATCGCCACTTGCCCTTTTTGAAATCCAAATGTAGGAGCTAATTTATCGAGCTCATCCACCATGGCTTCCAGTTTTTTATAGACCGTCCCCCTTACCATTGAGCTTTCTGGAGAACCAGCGTTACAATCAGGAGGCCCAGAAGGTGTCTTTGGGTCCGGCATCATTGCAATTCGGGGGGTGGGGAGAGTTCTGATATCAACGATCTTTTCTCCGCTTTCTTCAATAGGGACGCTTTTAATGACAGCATCTGCGATTTTGGGGAGCTTGCCTTCTACAAATGCCTGACGTTGATTTTCTAAGAGGCTGTAGGCCCCCTCCGGAACAAGAGTTTGATACGGCATTCGATTTGCCTCCCAGCTGGCTTGCGCAATTGAAGAACTGACCATGATGAAAATCAAAAAGAGAATTTTTAAATGGCTCATTTTCGAGGTCTCTAGATTGTGCTTACATGAAAAAATAAGATCTGACCCCTCTGCAAAAGCGTGGGCGCCCTGCGAAAAGTAGAGTCTTCACGGTGCTTGTCTTGCATTACTTTTTTCCCTTTCCCTTCTTAATGTTTCTACTCTTTTTGCGTCGTAGTCGCCTGCTTCTTTTCCTAATTTAATGTATACTTCTTCTGCTTTATCTGCTTCCGCTACTGCTTTTTCGAATGCATCCCGCGCTCTTTCTGCTACCCCTCTTTTTATGACGAAATTTGCGGCACTTTTTAAGTATGATATGGCCGTTACGAATATTCCTTCGTTTTCCTCTCTGTTTGCAGGAGCTGGGGCTGCAGCATGGGGCGAGACGCGTCCTCCAACTCCTCCTCTTGCAGCCTCACAGTCATACTCAGAGCCTGGAGTTTCTCCTTCTTTTCTTTCTTCCCTTACGGACTGTAACTGTAAGGGCACGCCATCATATAGGGGGCTTTCTGCTTCTACAGCAGGTCTAGTGGGAGCAGCAGAGGCTATGGGAGGAGTGGCCCACCTCTCCAGCATATTTCTACCATCCATAGTCCAATCATCCATGGCATGACTAGGGCAAATATGAACACTTAAGGTAAGGGCTGAAAGTGAGAATAAAAGAATTTTATCGGATATAAACATGGCTATATCTCCTTTAAAAATGGTGCCTCAGGAAAGGATACTGTTACCAACAGGTTCAGTATGGCATGAAAACTTTATATTGCAAAAAAAAATGAGAGCATGAAATGCTGGCTGATTAGGTCTAGTTTTTTAAAAGATCTTGTAAAACATGGATGAGCGCCTGACTCAAAGCGGGGAGAGCCCCAGCGTCCTTCATGATAAGAGACGTTGCATGTTTATTCCCCAGTGCTATGCGTTTTATAAGGCGCTTCATCCCTAATTCGAGCGTGAAACCTAACTTAGGCCTATCGGGAGTGTTTGCGTGTGCATATGCATTCCAAGCCGCCACATTAAGTTTTTGCTGCGCATCTTGATCTCCTTGTGCCGCACGACCCTCCAGATACTCTCTTCTTAAAGCACCCTTGAACCCTAACCAACCATACAGAGCTGCCTCATTAAGATTTTGCTGTGCATCTCGATCTCCTTGTTTTGCACGACCCTCCAGATGCTTTCTTCCAGAAACATCATTAAATCCTAACCGACCACACAGAGCCGCATCATTGAGTTTTTGCTGTGCGTCTTGATCTATCTGTTGGCCATGTTGATCCTTGAGGGCTGCACGCTCTTCCAGATGCTTTCTTCCAGAACTTTTAAAGCCGAACCACCCAACATTATCAAATCCTAACCGACCCTCCACAGCTGCCTCATTGAGCTTTTGTTGCGCATCTTGATCTATCTGTTGGCCATGTTGATCCTTGAGGGCTGCACGCTCTTCCAGATACTCTCTTCCAGAACCCTTAACTAATCCGAACCAATCATCAGCAGTAAATCCTAATCGACCATCTCGAGCTGCCTCATTGAGTTTTTGCTGTGCGTCTGGGTCTATCTGTTGGCCATGTTGATCCTTAAGGGCTGCACGAGCCTCCAGATGCTTTCTTCCAGAAAATCCTAACCGACGATCCTGAGCCGCCTCATTGAGCTTTTGCTGTGCGTCTGGGTCTATCTGTTGGCCATATTGATTCTTGAGGGCTGCACGCTCTTCCAGATGCTTTCTTCCAGAAACATCATTAAATCCTAACCAACCATGCAGAGCTGCAGTATTGAGCTTTTGTTGGGCATCTTGATCCCCTAGTTCTGCACGGTTTTTTAGGTAAGTTTGCCTCTCCTCGTTGTTAACCCTTGTCGGGCGATACAAAGCTGCGTTATTGAGGCTTCGTTGCGCATGTTGATCCTTAAGGGCTGCACGAGCCTCCAGATACTTTTCTGCAGAAGCAGCCGTAAACCCTAGCTGATTACTTTCACCAAGCAGAGCTTTCCAAGCCGCCTTATTGAGCTCTTGCTGAGCACGGAGATATCCTTCTTTTCCTTCAGCGCTGCTTTCTAAGAACGCTCTACGACTCTCGTGAGATAGCCCAGGCCCTTGACTCTGTAAATACTTTCGATGGCATTGAGAGAGGATCGCATAAAAATGCGTCTGCCTTAAACTCTTCATCGTGTTATCTGGCTGGGAATTTTTGATAAAGAAAGGGAAAATTTGTTGAAAATTGTGCGCTGTAAAAGCAGTTATAATTCTGTAACGAGATGGCTTTTGGCGCGCATAACATCCCTCATTTCTTATGAAAGCGGCATGGAGTGGCCTTGCCACACAGACAAGTCTGAGAAGGTCAGGAATGTCTAAATGTGAATCGATAGAATGGACCCAGTTATCCATTCCAATATCTAACGCTCCCCTAAGGACGACGACTGCGCGTATCTTATCTTCGCGCTGGTGCTGTGGAGAAAAAGGTCTTAACGAACACTTTTCTTCTTCTGCTGCCCACAAAGCGGCAGAACACAAAGTGAGACCTGAAACTGTTAAAATAAGCACCTTATGAAGCATAGATATCCTCAATTTTTCTTACATTCGGCCCTCTTTTCTTATCATAGAAAAGCAAAAGATTATTGTAAAGCAAAGATATTTATTATTTTCGTTTATTGTTTGTATGATTTTCAATCGAAATTTCTTACATCCGCACACGAGACGTTTGAAAACGCGCAATGCCCATGTAAGGTTTAGAACGGAAAGCTAATAAGTAACGTGAGGAGATATACAACCATGACACGTTTAAAATTACATGTTCCTGCGCTTTCTCTCCTCATGCCCTCAGCCTTTTCAACAGAAACATGGTCTGCAAATGCCTGATCGAGACTCTGCGTCATGTTGGCGAAAATTGGCGCAAGGAGATACACAACAGAGAAGACCCATGAAAACCATTGCAAGAGTCCTGTTCGTAGAAAAGACACGCATAAATAAACCCCTCGTTCCAGGGAAAGAGATAATTTTGTGGTATACTAAGGACATAGCGAAACATCATTGGAGAAATACATTCATGAGAGTCCTCATTCTGCCTGATAGGGTTGAGAACCGGTTAGAATCTCTTTCTAAGGAAACAGGTCTTTCTGCCGAAGAACTTGCCTTATGTGCCATCGAAGAGTTTTTAGATATCCAGGAGGAAAAAGCGGAGTGAGAGGGGAGAGGTCTCCTGCTATGAGAACGCTCCCCCAAGTGGTTCTCAAACAGCTCATTGGACTTCCTCTCTTATCTTATGGATAGAGGTGACCGCCTCAACTCTGGTTTCAATCTCACTTTCAAAAATCATTCCGTAAGCCAACGGAATCATCTGACCCTGTCTTGGGATGAAGGGCAATGAGAGCGGGCATATGACTGATGCCAAGACGAGCCATTGTCTTGTTTGGCATGGGGAAACTCGGGAAGAGAGGACTTTCCCTTATCCAAGGAAATCGCCAGGACGGACCAGCCATATTTTGCGGCAAAACGCTTCACGATAGGTGCAAAGCGATGACAGTAGGGGCATTTTTATCTCGGATAAAAATAAAAGAGGCCGTATTCTTTTGAAAGAGCCGCAATGCGTTTTTTGGTCTCTTTGATTTTGAGGTATCATAACACAAATCAAAATGAGATGGATCAAAACGAGCAACAAAAGGGCACCCCAGACTGGATATTTCATTGTGTAACAAGGTCCGGCATATAAGCCTTGGCTTGCGTTTTAAGATCCCCCTCGCACTCAAACACCTCAAGAACATAAGCAACACTGACGTGTCCCATCATGCGATCATGAAGAGGTGTTTGAGTGCGGAGGATATAAATCTATAAATCGGAACAGCAGAGACGTTGAATAAGTAAAAGAGCTCCGGATCAACCGTAAAACCGATCCAAGGCCAATGGAGATCGGAAAAAGGCATGACCAGCAGATATCTGTAATAGGATTGACAAAGCGTCCCTGACACGCTTCACTCGGTGTTGATCCAACTAGGATCAACACAACAATAACAACACGGAGCAAACAATGTATGTCTGGTTTAACGTCTCTTTTTAAAACCCCCCACCTTGTTTTAACTGTTTCTTCTTTATGTGTTTCCTCATCCCTCAAAGCTTCCTCTTCAATGCAAGGTCCACAACCAAGTTTTGGAGGAGAGTTCTCTTCCCACTTTCTCTTAATGTTCATTATGGTAGGATGGATCGCTTTCCTCTGGCTTTCTATCAAAGTCCAGAAAAAGCATAAGTTGAGCAAACGAGAATACCTTCTCTCTCTCCTAAAACCTCGAAAACGACGAAAACCTTGAGAACGCTTGAGGAGATTCATGGTGTCTCCTCAATCTTGATCTCTTCAATCTTCAAGCGGAGCCCTGCCTCTTGCGTGACACGCGCAGAGGTGCATGTTTAATGCCGCGCTTTTTAGTGAGAATTCCTCCTTGATCGAAAAAGATGGCTTGGTTCAGTTCTTCTGCCAAAGCAAGAGGAGCGCCCTTGACAAGAATGAGTTTAGGGATGACTTTTTTGTATTTACGTTTATTAAAGAAGGGGCTATACAAAAATTATCTCTCTTGCCATAGGCTAAATGACACGTGTTGAGGCATTCTTTGAAAGGAAAAATTAATATGATAAAAGGACACCCTCATAAATTAAAATTTCTTTTCTCTGTTTCTATTGCCATGGGCATGAGTCTAACCTCCCTTTATGCCTCCGATGAGATCAATGCAAGAACACCCTCTGGAAACGTCGTTTCTGTTCGGCAAGAGCCGGATGCCCCATCAAGTTCTGCCAGCGCAAGTTTCGCTGCTGCTAACCAAGAAGGCTTTCGTCCGGCAAGTCCCTTCCTGCGACGGACGATCGCACAGGCTTTTCTCGGGAACGACTCTGGCATGACTCTGATAGATGGATATAAAGTAGAAATTGCAGGGCCAACACCAACAGGGATACTGATGGGCCGCCTGACGGGTCAACTGGAGATTCAGTACTACGATGCCCAACGTACGCTTATAACCACCCAAAAACTTCTCGATCAACCCTTTTATGGCCTCCTCCGCGTAAAGATGCAGCTCAACGAGCTCACTTGTAATCATCCCCGTGATTATTGCGCAAACGAGGATCTTTATGACGTTTATTTCCGCTCCTTCAATCTACCTCCCAGAGACTCCGAAATTGGAAAAGCATATGCTCAGGTGCGCTCCCAAGAAAAAGGGTGTGAGGGAACATGGAAATTAACAGAGGGTGAACCCCTAACGGTTACCCCTATAGGCGATCCAAAAGAAGGTTGTTATCGTGGTTTCCCCTGTACGCGTCTAGCAGCTCGCATTCAAGGCACACTTGTATATAGCCCATTTGGGGAATACAGACCTAGGACCGCAAGATTTGATGAAGAAATTACCTGTGCGGTAGATCCCTATCACAAGGTACACGACCTCAGGATAAGAGATGCTTCACGCGATTACACAAAGTCACTCAACTGGCACATAATTTTCCCATAAAAAATAGTTAATTTAACCAAAAAAGAGGCGCCCCTTGAATAGTCTTGTCTAGCCTTTCCGTAGAACGTAATCGCCTGTGTTTTATTGAGGTTCTCGACACTCTCTAAACGCCTCACTTTCTCTTTTTTTGCTCTCGGAAGATCTCCACAAGTTGGCAGAAATCTGACGAAAGGAAAGAGATTATTGTAGATGCATTCACGAAGGATCTATGCAAAATAGGACGTATCATTTTTTGAGTCAGTAGAAAATATGTATGCAAATCTTGTTTAAGAAAGCTGTTGCCAGCCTCACGATCTTTTCCCTTTTCTGGAGTGATGTGGCCTTTTGTATGCAAGGAGATGATGAGGAAGCCCATCCCCTTGCAAGAACACAACAGCGTTTTGATGAAACCGGTCGATCTGAACAAGTTCTTTCTCCCTCTCCCCCTGACCTTGTTGAACACGACTCTTTTGAAACTCCTTCCTTACAGGAGGGAAAGAAAACGCGTTCCCTTATTCCCCTCAAACGTCTCCCAAAAGACCCCTCGCTGACTCTCTCTGCCTCTGGAGCTTTGACAGATCCTCTCTTGGAAGGAGAGGAATTTTCTGATGATGATACGCTTGATGAGGCTCTTTCTCTTTATGGCTCTGGCCCGAACGCTTTTCCTCTTCAAGAATTTTTAAAGCAGATGGACTGGAAAGGGAGCACCCTCATTGAATCAACCCCTCCCATTCACCCTGCGGCCTTTCAGAAACTTCTGTCAGTGGAATATTTCTTCTGGCCCCCTCGATGGGTGAGTGTTGATCATTTTCTTGAAAAGCTTGTTTATTTCCCGCTCCTCAACAAAGCAGGAGTTTCTCAGGAAAATCCTGAAGCGACATGCGACTCTCGTTTTTGGATTCACGGGCGAGCGATTCCTATGGAATCAAAATCAGCCCTTCGAAAGGCCGTGGCCATCAATCAATTCCGGGAAGGACTTGAAGAAGGAATTTTCAACACGATACACCTCGCCCTCTTAGGCCTTTTAGGGTATCAGTTAGAATACGCCACACCTGTCAACTTAATGGATACATTCCGTCAAGCCGATCACAATAGCGTCATTGGCATTGCCAATCTCATGCATCATAACCCAGCTTTCTTTGCTTTCCTTGTCGTCCCTTTTGCCTTAGGCATGGTAAAAGCGCTTTGGAATGTGGGACAAGGGACACAAGCGAGGGTGGAAGACGTCGCTCAAGCTATTGAATCTTACCCAACAGGCGTTTGTGAAGATTATCTCCGTCCCCTTTTTCCTCTTCCGCCCCTTGACAGGCACCTTCCCAAGCTGCAGCGTCTCCTTCTTTGGGAGGGCGGTGCCTCCGCAGCAGATCGAGAGAAAGGCTTTGGGGTCATTTCAGATCTTGCCAAGAGGCGCCAAGGATATAGCCAATTGACAGGGTTACACAGTTTAGCCCGCGTTACCCATGGTTTACATCTGAAAGATTATGACAAACTGAAAGATGAACCTACAGAAACTCTCCTTCAACTCCTCTCCATGAAAACGCGCTCCCTTGAAATGCTTCAAGAAACGAGAAAAGACCTCTATCAGAAGGCAGGTATCAATTGGCATCTCATCAATGCTCTTTATGCAGACTACCTGCTGTGGAGCCTCGGGCAAAGTCCTTCTCTCATTACTTCTGTTGGAATGAGCCTCTATAAGGGAGGAAAACTTGCTCTTGAAGCCCTCTTCTTCAAAATGATCATTGAAACGATTATCGAGTATCTTCACTGTCCCGAAAAACCGGGGTTTACATGGACAGGGTACCAACCCTGGGCCAGTGATTATTCGGAAAATTGCTTTGATGAGTTGGTGCGTGAGTTTAATCTTATTCCAGGGCAGCCTGTGAGCTCTCTTATAGACAATCTTGATCAGTATTATTTCCCCGGAGGCACCTATGCGCTCGATTTATCGAACAAAGGCCTGGACGGTCCAACAGTTCTTGAAATTGTCCAAGGATTTGCGATAAATGACGTTACCCTCACCTCCATGAATCTGAAAGGGAATTTTATCAACAGAGCCTCTACATTCCAATCCATCCTGCCCTTACTGCCTTCTGTCAGAGAATTGAGCCTATCAGATAATGGTATTGGAAATCCCAATGTAGGATCCTCTTTAATCGACACCATTGTCCTGGCTCAGAGCCTTGGTAATTTGACTTCTTTGACTCATCTTGATTTATCTACCAATTGGATTGGACAGACGGGCTCTCAAGGAACCGTCGCCATAGGCAAGGGTTTACCATACCTCATCCACTTGACCTCTCTTGATTTATCTGGCAATTCGATTGGAAACATAGGTTCTCAAGGAACAGTGGCTATAGGCAAGGGTTTACCATATCTCACCCACCTGACCTCGCTGGATTTGTCTAATAATGATATTGGCTACACGAATTCTCAAGGAACTGGATTCATAGCCAATAGCTTGAGAAATCTCACCCGCCTGACTTCACTGAATTTATCTACCAATAATATTGGAATTACAGACTCTCAAGGAACTGTCGCCATAGGCAAGAGCTTGCCA
>JABDEE010000012.1 GCA_013287205.1 Alphaproteobacteria bacterium | reverse complement strand
ATGCATGATGCTTCCTTAGTCGAGGAAGTTGTGGACATGGTTCTTCGCCGCCATTACGTCATAGAAGAGGGATGGCACGAACGAACTAATCCTTGGAGTCGCAATGCCTTATATTATGCTCTGTCAGGAGGAGTTCCTCCTGACGTTCAGAAAAAACTTCAGCAAAAATCGGCTCTTATTCTTGGGTGTGGTGGAATTGGAAATCTTGTTGGTGTATCGCTTGCAACCAGTGGCATAGGAAAAATTACCCTTCTCGATTTTGATACCATTGAGGTTTCAAACCTTACACGTCAGTTCATGTTTACTAAAGATGATGTGGGAAAAAGCAAAGCTGAAGTTTTAAAAGAAGAACTCCTTAAAAGATCACATTGCGTTAAGGTTGAAACCATAGACAGTCCTATTTCTAAGGAACTTCTTGAAAGCCTTCCAAAGCCGGATTTGATTGTTCTATCTGCGGATTCTGTGGATAGCTTGCCAACGGTGAATGCTTTTGCCATAGAGAACAAAGTTGCATATATCAATATCGGTTATGTTCAAGATATAGCCGTTTTTGGGCCTTTTGTAATTCCTGGACAAACCGGATGCGTTTATTGTCAAGATATTTTAGCTGGCACCCACCCTTTGAATCAACAGATTAAGGACAAAATAAATTCTATTAACAAGACGCACCAAGCACCTTCCAATCCTGCCGTAAATATGCTTGCCTCATCGTTAGGTTTAATGGATATTTTGAAGTATCTTGGGGAGTTTGGTGAGATTCAGTCTTTAAATAGACGCATTGGGCTTTGGACCCATTCTTTAAAGCTGGAAGTTCAAGAATGTCACAAAAACCCTGATTGCGATATCTGTTCACATTGCTAACACTCTATTTGAGACTTTCATGTTTATTCGATTTCACGAAAAAAATATTATATGGCAGTTAGAAATGTCAGAAATTTTATCAAAAATTAATTCTTTTCTCTTTTTTATAGGAGCACTACTTATGACGTCAATAAATTCTACCAACGCTTCCCACAGCATGCAATCAACAGAAACGTCTCCGTGCCTTTTCTGTGATATTGTGCAAGGAAAAGCCCCTTCACATAAAATATGGGAATCGGCCACCCACCTAGCATTTCTCACCATTTTTCCTAACACAAAGGGTGCAACAGTTGTTGTCCCCAAAAAGCATGTGGGAAGTTATGCGTTTAAGGGAGAGGATGAAGATTTGTCAAACCTCGTGCTAGCTGCAAAGGAGGTGGCCCTCCTTTTGGATAATAAGCTTGGTGCAGGGCGTACAGCAATGGTTCTTGAAGGGTTCGGAATTGATCACCTTCATGCAAAACTCTATCCTCTTCATGGCACTCCTCTTGAAGGACCTTGGGAACCAATTAAATCGACTGGAACAATAAAAGATAAGTATTTCGATACATACGAAGGTTATATTTCGTCCCACGATAGCCATAAGGCCGATGATCAAGAGCTTGCCAAACTTGCTGAAAAAATAAGGTCACACAAATTATGACAAAAATTCTCGTTCTGAGTGGATATGTGAAAGACGATTTTGGATGTGTATTTAGAGAGATCCCTCGTTGCAACAAATTTCTCATCACATCCTCAAAAAATGTCGCTAAAGACAAACTTGAAAAGCTTCACGAAACATTTCAAGAGGTAATTGTCGTAGATGATTATTATGAGTCTGGCGAGGTGGAGGTCGCGGCGATACGTCTTCATCGACGGATCCAATATGATCGGGTTATTACACCGGCTACAGGGGAGTTTGACCTATTAAGGGCAGCTAAGCTTCGGGAATATCTTGGCTTAAGCGGTCAAACGTATGAAAGTGCTCTAGCCTTTCGGGATAAGCACGTGATGAAAACTCTTATCACAAAAGCAGGTATAAATGCACCCCACTTCCAAAAAATTGATTGTGCTGTGGACCTTCTTCGGTTTGTGGATAATTATGGATATCCTATCGTAATCAAACCGCTAAGGGGGGTGGCTTCATTACACACAAGCATTCTTTCAACCAAGGATGATGTCGAGCGTTTTTTGTATTCGTCTGATTGCCATTTTGATAAAAAACCCATGATGGTGGAGACCTATGTTTTAGGAAAAATGTTCCATGTGGATGGGCTAGTGGTACATGGTGATGTTAAAGCGATTTGGCCTAGTGCCTACCTTGGAACGGCTATGGACATGATCAAGGGAAGTTATTTTGCTAACTATCTTTTACCAAAGGAGCACTCATCTCACGGGCCTCTTGTTGAGTTTGCGAAACGTGTTTTAAGAGCTCTCCCAACCCCTCCCACAACAGCTTTTCACTTGGAAGTTTTTGAAACAGAACAGGGGGAAATTATTTTTTGCGAAATCGCTTCTAGAGCAGGAGGGGGCTATGCCAACAGTATGTGGAACGAGGCTTTTAGCATTCCTCTAAGGGATACTTTTTATCGCATGCAAGCGGGGCTTGATTTAGGCAGTTTTATCTCCCCCCTTTCTCCAAAAAGCATTCCCTCCTCCATTGTCATGCCTAAACAAACAGGAACTATTGAGCACATTGCAGACAGTTGTCCCTTAAGTTTTGTTCACCGTTATGTGCCTTTTTATAAAGTGGGCGATGTGACAGAAAAGTCAGTGGATACTATGAATCCACTTCTGAGCGCCTTTATTGTGGGCAGTTCTTTAGACAATACCCTTGCGCATATTGAGGAATTTTTAAATTGGACCCAGTCTACTGTTCGTTATGCCCCTGAGAATCTGACTCCATGACCCTTTTAGAATCTGTGAGTGCTTCATTAAAAGAAGCCATAGAAATAATGCCTTTGCCTCATTTTCCGAATGACCCTTTCACAAGCCAGGGGGGAAACAGATCCTTTATTCCTTTAAATGGAAAATATCCTTTGGATAAAATGGGGAAACCAATGGCTTTTTTAGCTCAGATCAATAAGGAAGAGCTTCCCTCTCCATGGAAAGATAACGAAATTATTCAATTCTATGTTTCACACGATAATTTAAACGATCCGTCGCTGAAAGAAGACTTCAGGATAGTTACCTTTGCCAAGGAGGATCCCTTGGAATATCATCATGTTTCTAATGTGCTTGCCCATCAATTTACGTTTCTTGAAGCACCTTACAAATTACATTTCTCAAAAAAACAAATTCCTTTTCCCTCGTGTGATCATGGATTTAGAGATATTTACGATGAAGTTTTTAAAACCACCCATGATATGGATGCATTCGATGGTTTTTTCTTTGATCATTATGGTAGAAAAACAGATCACCGCATAGGCGGTTATCCAAGTTTCATCAAAGAACATTATGAAGGGCATCTCTTGCTTCAACTCGCTCTAGGACATGACCTTTATCAAGGAGGGGATATATGGATTTCTTTTTTTAGCCAGGAGAAATCCTCTTATGCATGTGTAGAGTGTCATATTTTCACTCATATATAAGAAAACCTGACTTATGAATATATCAAAAATATTTCCGCATTTGTACAATAAGTTAGCTAAAGATATTTTTATTTCTGGCATAAAGCTTGTTTCAAAAAACATAAATAAAGGAGACGTATTTATTTGCCTTGAAGAAGGACTTAGACAACAGGCCACTCTTTCAGAAGCTGTCAAACGAGGAGCATCTTGTCTTTTTACCTCAGGAGAATCTGCTTCTGAGACCTCTTTTGAAGGGATTCCCCTTTTTAAAGTCGAAAATATTCGCCAAGTCCTTACATATATTGCCTCCTCCTATTATCCTCACAATTTAAAGAACGTCATTGGGGTTACTGGAACTTACGGAAAAACGTCAACAGTATCCTTTATCAGGCAAATCTTTACCTTGATGGGAGAGCGGTGTGCGAGTTTAGGGTCCCAAGGTTTATGGATCGAAAACCATAATGTCTCATGGGTTCCGCAAATTATTACCACCCCTCCAGCCTTCCATCTATATTATATACTTCATTATCTATCCTCCCAAAATCTCAGGCATTTTGTTATGGAGGTTACAAGCCATGGACTCAGTCGTCACCGTGTAGACGCGATTTCTTTTCAGGTTGGCGTATTCACTAACTTAACAGAAAGTCACCTTGACTATCACAAAGATATGGAAAACTATTATTATTCAAAACGACGATTTTTTTCAGAAATATTGCAACCAGGATCTGTTGCTGTCCTCCCTCATGATCAAGAGTGGTCAGAAGATATATTATCCATTTGTCGGTCCAACCATCTTAAGCCCATTATTATTGGCCAAGATATCCGTCTTGAAAAGACGGTGCTTTCGCAACATGGAACCGAAAGTAACATTATGTATTTTGGAAAGAAAATGCATCTTCATTTTCCTCATCTTAGCGGTTTTCAGATTAACAATCTTCTCTTCGCCCTTGGTGCATTGGCTGGTGCTGATACAGATCTTCATTCCTTCCAAAGTCTGATCCAACATATTCAAAGTCCTGTCGGTCGCATGGAACTTATTGCGACTGTGAACGATGCCCCCATTTTTGTTGATTACGCCCATCGCCCCGAAGCTTTTGAAAACATACTGAAACCTTTTCACAATGCAGGAAAAGAGATTATTCTTGTCTTTGGTTGCGGAGGGGGCGGCCATAAAGAACTTCGAAGAGAACTTGGGAGGATTGCTTATACGTACGCAAAAAAAATAATCATTACTGATGATAATGCTAGAGACGAAGATCCTTTATCTATTCGACAAATGATCAAAGAAGGGTGTCCAGATGCGTTGGAAATATCTTGTCGAAAACAAGCCATTAAAGAAGCCATCTCCTCACTTCAACCTAACTGCGTGTGCATCATTGCAGGACGAGGCGATGAAGATGTTCAAGTGATAGGTAAAAAGAGCATCCCTTTTAAAGATAAAGAAGAGATCCTTAAGGCTATCCAATGTTTCAATCAAAGGAAGAAAGGGATGCGCGCGTAAATGGATGCTCTCATTGAAGTAGAGTCAATTTCTAAAACATTTTTTATTAAAAAATGTTCAAAAGGTTTTTGGCCTAATTTCACTTCACTCCTCAAACCTCATTACGAGCAACTTCAAGCATTAAAGGATATTTCTTTTTCCATCAAAAAAGGAGAAAAAGTAGCCTTTCTTGGTGCAAATGGAGCCGGGAAATCTACGGCCATCAAAATTTTGACTGGAATCCTTTATCCAACAGCTGGACAGGTGCGCATCATGGGTCTAACGCCTTGGCAACAAAGACGCTCCCTCTCTCATCACATTGGTATTATTTTTGGTCAAAGATCCCAACTTTGGTACAATCTTCCCGCTCGTGATACCTATCATCTTTTGGGACGAATGTATGATCTCTCTTCTTCTGTTTTTAATGATAGATTAAACGAGATTACACACATTCTGGACCTTCGAGAATTGCTAGATAAGCCGGTGAGGCAACTTTCCCTCGGACAGCGTATGCGATGTGAAATGGGAGCTGCACTTCTTCATCGACCAGCAATTCTCTTTTTAGATGAACCCACCATTGGTGTGGATATTGATTCTAAGATGGCAATACGAGGTTATCTTAACCGTCTCTCATCTGCTTACGGAACGACTATTTTTCTTACCTCCCATGATGTGGGAGACATTGACATGGTATGTGATCGGGCGATTATTCTTAAAAGGGGTGAAATTGTCATAGACTCCCCTATAAAAGCCCTAAAACAAAATGTGTTTACCACGAAACGGGTCTCCCTTAAAACTTTTCAAGAACACATCAAGTTTTCTATGAACGGTGTAAAAATCATAGAAAATTCAGCCCATAATATTTTGTTGGAAGTTAACACTAAAGAGTGCCCAATCGATAATGTTGTGGGGTCTTTATTAATGAATTACAGTGTTCTAGATATCTCCATCATGAGTCCTCCCCTGGAGGAAATCATCACGTCCCTCTTTAAACATGAACTCATATGAAAAGATTATTCTCCCTCACTTCTTTTGCTCTTATGAGATTGTCATTCAATAGTTTTTTTGCGGCACGTTTTCAGCTATTAGGGCGTTTGTTTTTTTATCTTCTTACTGTCCTAATTTTCTCCCAGCTTTGGACAGCGGCTCTCTCCATAAACAGTGACATTAGCTATCTCTCTATAGGGGACATGATATGGTATATCACCCTCACCGAGAGTGCTATTTTGTCAGAGCCTTATTTATATAGTAAGATCGAAGCGGATATTAAAAGTGGAGATATTGCCTATTTTCTCCTAAGACC
Organism: Alphaproteobacteria bacterium; assembly: GCA_013287205.1. Lineage (GTDB taxonomy): Bacteria > Pseudomonadota > Alphaproteobacteria > UBA9655 > UBA9655 > UBA9655. Next base: position 23,835 of record JABDEE010000012.1, on the reverse strand, counting down.
TCTCCCCTATCTCACCCTTCGCTTTTCCGAGGCTCTGGGAACTTTTCTAATCAACTTTCCCTTTTTTCTCATTGTAGGAATTATCATGGCTACATTTTTGTCAGGGAAAATGATGGCATTCTCAGGGTTTTTCGTTCTATCTTTACTTTTTTGTGTCGTCTCTTGCGTCCTGAGTCTTTTAATTCAAATGATTATTGGTCTCTGCGCTTTTTGGCTAGAAGATGTATCTAGTATTGGGCTTATTTATAGGAAGTTATTGTATCTGTTGGGAGGGCTTCTTCTTCCTCTTTCCATGTACCCTACCGTTCTTCAAAAACTTGCGTATGCCACCCCTTTCCCATGGATGATTTACCATCGCGCTGCATTGATTTACACTCATAATCTTGAGGAAGCTTTCACAACGTGTTGTATGCTAGGAGTTTGGATTTTGTTTGCGTGTTTGATCCTTAAAGTAGCTTTCAGCATATGCCTAAAAAGAATTGCAGTGAATGGTGGCTAGATGTCTTTAAAACGAGAGATTGGTTTTCTATTTCATATCGTTCGCATCAACCTTAAGTCTTCTCTTGTACTACGGGGGGCTTTCTGCGCTCGTCTTCTTTTTGTGGCCTTCAACAATTTGATTTTCTTCGTCAGCTGGGTAATTTTCTTCAAAAAGTTTATTTTAGTAAATGGTTGGAATTTTCACCATGTGTGTTTTATGTATGGTCTTGTAAATGTGGCCTTGGGGGTTAACACTTTATTTTTTAATGGTCTGAAACTTCTTCCTAAGCTAGTGGAATACGGGGAGTTGGATGTGCTCATGACCCGTCCCCTCTCCCTTTTAGTAAGTGTAGCTTCCTATAAAAGTGATTATTCGGGCCTTGGTAGTATAATTTCTGGGATATTTTTGTTAAGCCTTTCTCCTATTACCAATGCATATGAACTCCTGTTAGTTTTGTTTTTTATTTTCACATCTATTGCTGTATTTGCTTCCATCACTCTTTTGTATGGTAGTTTATCCTTTGTTTTTCAGGACATCGGCCGCCTAAGTATGGACTTATATAACGTAATGGTTATGCTTTCCACAATTCCAAATTGTATCTACAAAGGAATACTAAAAATCATTATTTTTACCCTCATTCCTGTGGGGTTTGTCTCTTACCTTCCTGTAAGCTTTATCATTCATAAAAATCCTGAAACTCTTCTTTTTCTCCTTTGCGGAACATTGGGATTGACTGTTTTTTCAATTTTTGTTTTTTACAAAGGTCTTAGGCGGTATGAATCCGGAAGCTCATCCATGGTCGTGGGTTAACGTTGCAAACCAAAAAGGATTGGTTGTATCTCATCTGTTGAGGGGAATAGTATCAATAACGCAGGCCAATTTCTTCAAAAGTTTCCTTATCCGTACCTTTTTGGAGATTCCTCTCCCTCAACTTTCCCTGCCGGGACATGCCAATAACTTCTGAAAAGAGGAGTTTTTTGGTGTGTCGTAAGAGGAGGATCTTCTGATCCTTGATAAGCGTCAAATCGGGACAAATAATGAAAGGAGAGTTGTGAACGTGGTTTTTTATCCTATTTTCCCCACGTGCCATTCTGACACACAAGAGCAGCAATAGTTTTCCAACTGCTACATATGCTCTTTCCAACTGCTACCTATGTGCTACCTGGACAATTTTACCAATTTTCACCACCCTCAAAAAACCCTTCCTGTCTTTGGTGGGCGCTGTAGGAATCGAACCTACGACCCACTGATTAAAAGTCAAACATGCCATTGGTCTACCTAGGTCTACAGAGGTCTATAAATCCCCATAATTTCAGTGTTTTTATGGGATTTTTAAAAACGAAAACATCTACAGAGGTCTATAAAAGTCTACCTGAGTCTTTTTACGTTGCTTCCGGATTGCTTCCGGAATAACATGCTTCTGAAAAGGCTAACTGATTATAATCAGAAACTCTATGTAAATACGAGCAAGAAGGAAAGGGATCATGAGCAGCGAAAAAAAACTAACAAAACGCTTCGTTGAGAGCATCTCAACACAGGGCAAAGAAGAGGTTCTTCTTTGGGATACGGAACTCAAAGGATTTGGCGTCCGTGTGTTTGCAACGGGTAGGAAAACCTACTTTGTTCAATACCGCAATGAGGGAGGCGATACGCGTCGGAAAAAGATTGGCGTTCATGGGTCTATCACAGCTGAACAAGCACGAGAAGAAGCCAAAAAACTGCTTGGAAATGTAGCAAAGGGCGAAGACCCTTCCAAAGAGGCTAAACAAGCCAGATTAAGACCTACCTTTGCAAAACTTGCTAGCGACTACATGGAAATCTATGCGAAAGCAAATAAGAGCCCCCAGAGCTTTAAAGAAGATAAACGCATGCTGGACCAAGTGATTCTCAAGCGTTTTGAGCATCGAAAAGTTGATGAGATTACCACCCGTGACATCCAACTCTTACATCACGAATTGAAAGCAACCCCTTATGTCGCTAATCGGGTACGCTCCCTCTTGAGTAAAATGTTCAATATTGCTATTCAGTGGGAATGGGCCGTAATAAATCCGGTTTTAGGAGTGGTCAAATACCAAGAGCAGAAACGGACACGCTGGTTGAGCAATGAGGAAATGCAAAGCCTTTGTGCTGTCCTGGATTGCTACCATAACAAAAGCGTCGCGAACGCGATTCGTCTTCTCCTTTTGACTGGATCACGACGGAATGAGGTGTTGAGGGCAACTTGGGATCAGTTTGACTTAGCTAAGGGCGTATGGACGAAGCCCGCCCATACAACGAAGCAAAAACGGATGGAGCATCTGCCGCTTTCTTCCCAGGTCGTAGCCCTCCTAAAAGAGATGAAAGAGACGGGCCTTCTTCCCTATCTGTTCCCCGGAAAGATTCCTGGGACTCCTTTGCAAGATATAAAAAAGGCATGGACCACAATTAGCAAACAAGCGGGCTTCTCAGGAGTGCGACTTCATGATTTGCGCCATACTCACGCCTCACATTTGGTTTCCAGTGGTCTTAGCCTCAGCATTGTTGGAAAGATGTTAGGCCACACTCAAGCTTCCACCACCCAGAGATACGCCCATCTGGCGGATGAGCCTTTGCGGGAAGCAGCAGAATTCTTTGGCAATAAGCTTGAGAAACTCACAGAAAAGAGATGAGAAGCTCAATTATCCTAGTTGCTAGAAATTAGGAGAAGCATGGTTATGAGGCGAAAGCCGAAAAAAGCTTCTTAAAGACAAGCGAAAGGTTAATGGCCGGTTTGTTATTCTTGCAGACAAGAAGACAAGTCTTTTATTCTGCTAGCGTTCATTATAAGGTCAAAGAAAAAATACGGACGGAGCACAGCATTGCTTTATGGGAATTTCTCACGGATTTAGAAGAGACAAAAGAAAACTTCTTGTGGCGGCCACGTTTTTTTCTTTTACGTGCCTGTTTCTTGGAGGCTTTACATTTTTTGAATACAATGCTTATCGGATGCATTATGAGAAAGACCAACGAAAAGAGATCAAGAGTCTTCAAAGAAACATTCGTAGCTCTTTGTTTTGTTTACGTCACCTAACTGCCCTTACAAATACACGACTTGTTGAAGCTCACGGAAACGAGTCTCGCATTCAAAGAATCTTAGATTCGGTCCATGCTTTTTCTCCCGATATATTTTATCCCTTGTATAAACTGCCAAGGATCCAAAGAGTCTCCTATGATAGGAGAGTTCCCTCTCCCATGACCATTACACGATTTGGGCGTTTCTCAGGCCAGAAACCTCTGCAGCGGGGTACGACTACGTCATCAATTTTTTCTACTGAAGATGTTATCGTTAGCGAAACGAAGGTTCTCAATAACAAAGGTGTTCAACAGGGAATTTTGACAATTGAATTGGATCTTTCAGAGTTTAAAGGTTCCTTGGGTTTTTTCAAAACATTGGACATTTTTTCATTATCAGAAGGAGTGCGCCCTATCCAAGTTATGTCCTTTTCTTTTGGTACATATCCCTGCCAAACTCTTTGGAAGTTCATAGAAACCCATCTTCATTTTTACGCAGCTCTTTTTCTTTATATGAGCCTTTGCCTTATCTTATTACCTTTTGCCATGTATTATCTTGATCAACGTCGCACGACAAAAACAGAGGCTTTCAATGGCAAGGTGGTTCCGTCATTTAACTAGGATATCTGTCATACTGGTCATTATGTTAGATCCTACCTTATTACAGGTTTTAGCATACGATAAGCCAATTGTCTGGAATCTGCCCGAGGAAAACAGTGCTTTTGTTGGGAGAGTGGTTCAACTCAAGCACATCACTTCCAATTTTAAACGCAAAAATCAAAACATACTCGCTCTTACAGGGGGGCCTGGTTTTGGAAAAACCCAAACGGCTAAACAATTTGCTCAAGATTGTCACACATCTTACGATCTGATTTGGTGGTTTGATGCCAACCAAGACATTCCCAATCAATTTAAAAAATTGGCTATTGAGCTTAATGAGTTGCTGCCCAAAAATAAAAGGATAACCCCGTCAGCCCTCTCAAAGGACGCTCTTATCAATACCATCAAGACTATTTTACAGACTCAACATATTAAGTGGTTGATGGTATTTGATAACATTGAGTCATACGACCGAATTAAACAGTATGTTCCAGAAATAGGTTCTCAGAGAGGCAAACATATTCTTTTGACCTCTCGCAATGCTTCTATCTGGTCAGAGCTCATTGAGATCGGAAAATTTGACAGATCCGAATCTCTCCAATTTTTGAAGAAGATTCTCCCACATGAAAGCGAAGAACATCTCAATATGCTGGCTGAAAAACTTGGCGATTATCCGCTAGGACTCACGATTGCTGCCGCCTTCATCAAAACACACCCTCCTGTAACGATTCTCAAATATATCTCCCACTATCTGTCACAAACAATCAAGGGAACAAATGCATTTCTGCACATATCTGATCCTCTTTTAGAAGGATATGCCAGTAACGTTCAGGGTCCTCTCTCCATTAGCTTAAATTCCATCGCTAGCCACTCACAAGAAGCATTGAAGGTCTTACGTTTCATGAGCCTTCTGAACAGTCAAGATATCCCTGAAGATTATATTGGTTTATGGTTAAAACATACAAAAGGGAAGACGAGTGCAGATGAAGTGATGAAGATCATTTCCGATCAGTCGCTCATCACGATAGCAACATTACAAACCAAACAGAAAGGTAAGACCATGCGTTCCTTGTCCATGCACGATCTGATTCATCAACTCATTCAAGAGAATATCCCTGTGAAAGAAAAGCAAGAGCTTATTGATTCCGCAACAGCCGTTATGTTGGAAGTTTTGGAAGGATCTTCTACGGCTTTTACACTGAAGGTTACCCATGACCCCATTCATCTCTTACATGCTCAAAAACTCTGTGAACGAGCAAAAGAAATAGGATATACAAGTCCCGCTCTTCTCACATTAAAAATATGTCTCTTGCAATGTCTTAAGAGTGCGACCCGCGATCTGGATGGTGCGCAACTTATTAGAAACGAGATCGAGACAGATTTTAAAAACAACATTCTTGTCCCTGCTTATTATGAGGCTATATTTGAATATAATAGAGGATTTTTAGAAGCAGTACTCACACATTTTCCTAATGCTATTCAGCATATGCAAAAAGCTTTAACTCTTTTTGAGACTTCTGGAGATCATAAAAATGATATCTTAGCCACTCTCTCTAACCTTGCTCAGTACCATATTCTTTGGGGTGATCTTGAGCAGGCAGAGCCTCTGCTTTACAGAGCAAAGGCAATGCTTAAAGAGTCCTCATCTGTGGCCGCAACGGGTACTTTTTTATATGCTTTTCCTCTTCTTCTGCTTGATCAGGGAAAATTTCAGGAAGCAGAAGAGGTTTTGAGACAAGCTGACGCCTATCCTACCTTAAACAAAGATAGTCCTACGGGGTATCATGGGATTTTATTGCTTATGACAACCACATTGTTGAAACAAAAAAAGCTGTCTGAGGTTCAAAAGATATTACAAAATTACGAAAAAACCACAAATATATTTTTTCAGGGACGACCTAATACAGCTCTTTCTAACATCCTTCTTCTTAAGAGCCTTTTTGCGCTAGAGAAAGGAGAAAATTCACCCAAGATATTTCAAGACCTTGAAAAAGCTTTCTCTATTTATCGTGAGTTTTTTAAAGGTGATAAAAGGCAAAAAATGCAAGCTCGCACCTACTTTGCTATTGGCAAAACTCATTATCTCAGAAACGAGTTTGACAAGGCCCTCGAGAATTATCTCACCAGCGATGAGGTTTACGGGATAATACTTAAAAACAAGCGAATCGATGATGTCAGCGAGCTTTACAAGGAACTTTCTTTCCTCGGCGTGGCCATGAAGAAAGACGACATTACATCCAAATATCTGAAAGCCCATATAGAGACATTTGGACTTGACCATCCTCGAACGCTTGAAATCATTATGCACCTTGATGAGGAAGGACTAGGGATTCCATTTTAGGGATTTTTGGTTGAGCAGTTAAGCTTACTGTCAGTTTTTGTGATAATTCTCTCTCAAAAAGAGTAAAATGGCCGAAGAAATGATAGAGGATCCTCCTATGCCAAAACTCACCAAGACATTTGTGGAAGCTCTCATCCCTCAGCCTCATAAGAACGTACAGGGGTGGGACTCGGAATTGAAAGGCTTCTTTGTTCTCGTTTTACCAAGTGGAAGACGGGTATACTGCCTCCAATATCGCAACATGCATCGCATCAGGAAGCACCTGAAAATCGGTGTCCATGGGCAAATCACAACGGAAGAGGCGCGGGTGCTTGCAAAGAAGTATCTTGGAGAAATTGCCCATGGTGAAGACCCTGCTGCAAGGAGAAAGGAAAACAGGGAGCTTCCCCTGGTGAAAGACCTTGCGGAAGACTATTTGGAACGTCATGGGACTCGAAAACGTGCCAAGAGTGTTGTTGAAGATAAAAAGCTTCTCCGCCGAATTATCTTGCCGGCCCTTGGAAAGGAACAAGTACGTAATCTTTCACGCCGCAAGATTGAGGATATGCATCAAAAATTTAGAAACACCCCGTATCAGGCAAACCGAGCCTTGGGCCTTCTGTCGGGTATGTTGTCGCTAGCCATGAAATGGGAGTGGCGAGAGAACAACCCTGTCAGAGGAATTCAGCGCTACCCAGAGGAGAAAAGAGATCGGTGGCTGGATAAACAAGAACTCAACCGATTTTGGGAAGTCCTGGAGCGTTATCCCCAGACTCCTGCAGCTCTTGCCCTTAAAATGCTCCTCTTAACCGGAGCTCGTAAGGGTGAAGCACTCCAGGCGACTTGGGATCAGTTTGATTTGGAAAAAGGCGTGTGGACAAAGCCTTCTCACTTAACAAAGCAGAAAAAACGAGAGCACCTTCCACTCTCGCATCAAACGCTTGCTGTTCTTGAGCTGCTGAAGAAGACAAACAAGAAGAAATCAACATATCTTTTCCCGAGTCCAGTGGACAACAAGCCGTTGAGGGATGTACGGCGTTTTTGGAACAGAGCGAAGAAAGAAGCAAAAATTGAAAATGTTCGCATTCACGATTTGCGGCATACTCACGCGTCCCACTTGGTTTCAAGTGGCCTGAACCTCAGCATTGTTGGAAAACTCTTGGGCCATACTCAACCTGCCACGACCCAAAGATATGCTCACCTTGCCGATGAGCCGTTACGCCCAGCCGCCCAATTCTTTGGCGATCAACTGGGGCAGTCTGTGGAAAAGAGGGCTTAATGCTGACAGACAGCGGAGCACTTGTTAAGCGCACACATTCATCACCTTAAGATTGGTCAAAATATTTTGTGTTATCTTTCACTTTGGAACAGTCCCCCAAGGTGGGGGATAGCACATTATGACGCTCGCACATTACCCTCAAACCATTAGCAGCAGCTTCATTACGGTATCAAAAGCCACTCCCGCGCTATAGTCATTATGCTGATTTGGGAGTAGCGGGAAGATGTCTTGCCTAAAGCCTGCATCCTGTAGTTTGGACTCAACATTGGTAATTAAAACATTTGATGATATCTCGTTTGCTGTGTATGCCATATATTTTCTAAAGCATTCAGTAACTTGTGACAAATTAAGGTTTGGATATTGTGTCATTGCAAAATATAAGTCAAACAAGTCTCTCCCTTTTTTGCGTTGGTAGAGAGCGCGTAGTTTTGTACCAAGTAATTCTTCGAGCTTGTAGGTTGTTACGCGGCAAGTGCCTTCAACAAAGGCGCTAGGAACTGTGAATACGACATCGTCAAATCCGAGCACTGTAAAATGCTCTCGGCTGTTGATCTCAATCTTTATCTTGATTGGGGTGCCATCCTCTGCAAGCACTTTGTACGTTAACGTCACTCTACCCTCTGAGAACTTTCTTTGAGGTGTGCCAAGCCAGGAGAGTCTTTCTTTGAGGAGGTCTACGACTCCCCCTATAGGCTCTGCTGAGATTTGAACAAAGTCCAGATCCTCACTATAACGAGAGCTGGGATTAAAATAGAGCTTATTGAGGGCAGTCCCCCCACGAAAAGCAATTTTGCTCGATAATTTGTCGGACGTGTAGATGTCAACCAATGCCTTGGACAAGATAAGGTCTTGTTCTATTTGATATGATTGTTGCCACGGAACAAATTTAGACCACTCGGCAATATGCGTTTTCAGAATCATTCATCAACCTCTATCTTGTCATTTATGATTAGCTTCCATTTAGAGTTTTTTCTTGCACCAATTTTATTCAAGTCAGGCCTCAATTTTCTGTAACAAAATGCTGGATGGTTACCTAGAGTGCCCTGAGTAATATCGGCTAGCTCATCAAAGCCCAACGTCTCGAGAATATACCCTAGTCTTTGCAGATGAGAGGGTGATTTTTCATTCTCCAGAACTTGTCTAAAAATTCTCACATCAAGGTCCACGCAAATATCATTTAATATGGCTGCAATGTTACTAAAGTAACCACAAACCTTATAGAACCGCACTAAATCTAATGTGGTTTGCTCTTTACTTGCTACACGAGCATAACTGGTAGGAGTTTTGACATTCTCTACGAAGGCTGTTGACAAAGTTTGTGAACGGTGAAACTGAATTGATCCTCTTGATAACTCAATTGTAGGCACCTGCGCATTGCATATAATCTGAAAGATTTGAGGCTGTTGCTGAGTCGCACCATAAATTGAGCTGCTACTCAGCAATCCAACATAATAATCATGTCCTAGGTGCTTCATTAAAGGATCAATCAGCCACATAGGAGGCAGAGTGCCCATATGCATAAATTCTGCTGGAACAATCATAAAAAAACCACGCCAGAGGCTAAAAATCTCCCCTTTTTTTTTCAGGCGCAGTATTCGAAGACGCAGCGCGGCATCTGAAATACCAAGCGCATGAGCAGCGAACTCTCTGGTGAAAAAGTAGTTGCCATCAGCTAGAAGTTTCTGGGTTAATTTGACGAGTGAATTATCTTTCATATGCAAAATGTATCACAAAACGATACATTTTCAATATCAAAGTTCAATACAGTTAAAAAAGAAGCGATGGGAGGGGCAACCAAAAACGTCCTTCTCCTCAAGCCGTAAGGGCCATTTTAAGTTTATCTTCCACCTCTCTCATCTCCAGAATCCGATCCACACGAAATGTTTTCTCGGATTGGCTGGTGTGGTAAAAGGCTTTGAGGCCGATATAGAGACTTCCCTGATAGCTCATGGGGCCCACGGCTAGGGGCGTGATCCTTCGATCCGATTTCTCATTGGTGGCTCTGAGATAGGTCATCTCGAGGGATTGGTTGCCCTCAATGGCGTTTTGTAGAAGTGTGATCTTTGTTTCAAGAGGACATTTGTTTTCTGACGCTTGGTATTGAAAGGTCGTCACAAAGTCCACTACGGTTTGGTCGATCCAAATATGCTTCTTGTGGATGGGCCGTTTGAGGGTGAGGCCCTCAAGGGTCGTGCACCGGCTTAACGCGACATAGACTTGCCCTGGCATAAAGGACCCGGAACCAATATCAAGGGTCACATGATGAAAGGTCTTTCCTTGGGATTTGTGAATGGTCAAGGCCCAGGCAAGAACGAGGGGATACTGGGTAAACGAGCCCATTGTTTCGGATTGAATACCTCCCTCTTCTTTCAAGACAAAACGATGAATTTCCCAGGTATGAGGTGAGACAAATACGTCTTTGTCTTCTCCCACATTCACAATGATCAGGGGTTTTCCTGAATCTTCACAGGTGATGATCCGACGAATGATTCCCATGGTTCCATTCACCCATCTTTGCCGTTGGTCATTATTGACCATCATGACCTGCGCTCCTACTTTTAGGTCGAGAGTTGGCTTTGTGGGATGGTATTCTTTACCAAAGGTGCACTCAATTTTTGCCTCAAAGGTATGGAGAGGCGTCTTTAGTTTTTCCAGCTGTTGGGCGTTCATGAGCTCCACATCCGCATTCTTAGGCGTCAGGATCACGGAGGTCTTTTCTGGCGCCAACTCCGTGACCCTCTCATTCAGAAGCGCTATTTCTTTATCCGTTGTTGTCTTGTTGCGAATCGAATTAAGGAGATGAATGAAGCGGGTGTCTTGCTGGCGGTAAATGGTTTCAAGCTCAATGAACTCCATTTGGAAGTCCTTAAAGAAATGGGCCCTAAAGAAATAGGGGCTGTCATATTGAGAAGCAAAAATATCCCTCTCTTGAGAGGTCACTACAGGCGGAAGCTGGTAGAGATCCCCGATGAAAATCATTTGGATACCCCCAAAAGGGTGATCTCCCTTCCCTGTGTTCAGCCGCAAGAATTTATCTACACAATCCAGAAGATCTGCCCTTACCATGGAAACCTCATCGATCACGATTGTCTGCAGAGCCTTATAGAGGGCTTTTTTCTGCTTATCACTCACAGGCTTGATCGAGCCTACCGTCACGCTGGGCTTAAATTTAAAGAAAGAGTGGATCGTTTGTCCCTGCACATTAATGGCTGCAACGCCCGTTGGGGCCAGGACCGCTATTTTCTTCTGGGTGTGCTGCCTAAAATGGTTCAGAAGCGTTGATTTACCCGTCCCCGCTTTCCCTGTGATAAAGACATTTTTAGGAGTGTGCTCCATCAGGTAAAAAGCACGCTGGAAGTCAGCGTTACAGTCGATGGGGTGGGGAAGAATTCTCACTTTTTATCTTCTCTCTTGGTCCTCTTCTTTCTTAATGAGCTCAATAAATTGAGAGGTGCTTTGACGCATATTGTCATTTTCAAAGCGCTCGACTTCTTGCAGATCATAGAGAACGCCTTTTCCTTTCTTAAAGTAAAGAGGCCCCACGCCATTCCATCGCCATTGGCTTAACGTCCCTAATGTCGTGTGCCACCGAATGCTCAAGCTTTTGGGCGTTAGCCAGATCTTTCCCCCTGTAGGGTCTTGGAGATCATAAAATTGCCTTTTCTTCATTTATTTTCCTTTTGTATCTGAGGATTATTAAGGGGGAGTATACCGTAAAAAATGACATGTTTGAATTTGAAACGCATTCATGTGCAACCACATCAGTTATTGCCTCCCGCCGTTTATCTCCTCTCCACCATCCAGAAAGTTGCACCCTCCAAAAAATTTATCAATTAGATCAGTATGTTAGCAATAGAGATTAAGAAAATGTTGAGAAAACGGGCAAATGGCCATTCAGAACGTCTTGCTTTTTTAAAACAGTCCTGTCACGTTTCCCTCAAACGCTACCATACAAACAAGGAACATTTATGGCAGAAGAACACGATTTTCCAGAAGTCCCCTCTCTCTCCATTCTTTCTCAGTACGTCAAGGATTTTTCCTTTGAAAATCTGGATCCTTTTGCAAGCATGATGGATAAGCCGATAGTGTCGATTATGTTGGATGCAGGGGCACAGCATATGGATGACTCTCTCTTTGAAGTTGTCCTGCAAGTTGAGGTTGATGCAAAACATAAGGATAGCCCCGTCTTCTTACTAAACTTAGACTATGCGGGGGTCTTTAAGATTTCAGAGGAAGTGCCGGAAGAATATTTACGCCCACTTTTGATGGTTGAATGCCCTCGCCTTCTTTTTCCCTTTGCACGCAGTCTTGTGGCAACAATGACGCAAGAAGTAGGCATCCCCATTCTGCTGTCACATGTTGATTTTGCAGCACTTTATCAGCGACAACTGGCAGAAGAACAGGAGGTTGCGTAAGCTCGCGGATGACAAGTTGATGGGTTGTGGTGCGGGCAAAATCGTCCACCTTTTCTTGAGGTTCTCGATACTCTTCAGACGTCTCTGTTCCTCTTTTTGGTCTCGAAAGATCTCCCTAAGTTGGCGAAGCTTGGACGAAAGGAAAGAGATTATTGTAGATGCATTCACGAAGGATCTATGCAAAATAGGGCGTATGATTCTTTGATTCAGTAGAAAGTGTCTATGCAGACTTTGTTTAAGAAAACGATTGCCCACCTCACGATTGTATCGATTTTTATGCCCAATGTGGCTGTCTGTATGCACGCAGACGAAGAAGCTGCGGAGCGCGGTTTCGTCCGTGCGCCATTTTCTGCACCCGTTCCTATAAACGCAAGAAATCAGGGTGAATGGTCTTGGACCGATGACGCGGGGAAAGCCTCTCCCCCGGGAGCATCTTACATACCACTTAAAGAAAGAGGAAAGGGCTTCCTTCCCTCGGCAAGAGAGCTTGCTGAACCTCTGCTCGAAGATAGGGACGGAGATGGAGTGGAAGATGCCGACTCCCTCCCGCATTCTTCTTCTGAAGGGGAAGACACTCTGCCTCAAGACTCGCGTCTTCGCGCTTTCCTACAACAAATGGGATGGACAGAAGCTGACTTAACCGCCCCCCTTAACCTCGCAACCTTACAAAAACTTGCCCAAGTCGAAATGTCCTTTTGGCCACCGAGGTGGGTGAGTATGGATCACTTGTTAGAGAAGCTTTTCTATGCCCCGCTGCTCAATCGCGACGGCATAGCTTACACGGACCAAGGCAAACCAACTAAGGCCTGTTGTTCCCGGTTCTGGATTCGGGGCAAGGCCATTCCCCTTAAATCAAAGAGCATCCGGCGCCAAGCGGTGGGGATCAATGCCCTGCGAGAAGGCGTTGAAGACGGCATCCTCGATACTCTCCATCTCACCCTCACCTTCCTCTTGGGCTATCAACTTACAAGTTCCACAAGGGTCAATCTGTTTGATACTTTCAATCAAGCGGATCACAATAGTATTCTTGGCATTGCCAATCTCATGCACAGACAACCTGCTGTCTTTGCTGTTCTTGCCACTCCCTTGGCTTTTGGACTGGGAAAAGCGTTGTGGAATGCGTTCCAAATGGATGAGTCCACGATGCAGGCTGTTAACCGCAAGAAAGAAAGCATAGACGCCTATGGGCAAGGACTGTGGCAAGATTGGTTAAGACCTCTCCTTCCCCTCCCTCCCATGGATCGATATCTCGCTCGTCTGCAACGCCTCATCTTGTGGGATGGGCAGTTATCTGGTGAGGCGCGCGCAAAGGCTTTTGAAGCCATTGTAGTCTTAGCCAAAGACAGGCACGGTTACAGTCAACTCTCGGCCATGTATAGTTTAGGGAGAATCGCCCATGGGCTCCATCTCAAAGACACTTCCAAACTTAAAGAGATTTACGATAAACAAACCCTGCTGCAGCTTCTGTCCCTAAAGACCCGCGCTCTTGAGACTCTCCAAACTCTGAGGAAAGATCTCCATCAAAGACAAGGATGTAACTATACGCTCATCAACGCTCTTTATGCGGATTCTCTCCTGTGGAGCTTAGGACAGAGTCCTTCAAAAACGACTTCTGTCCTGATGAGCACTTTTAAAGCAGGGAAGGTCACCGTCCAAGCTCTGTTTTTAAAGATGATTATTGAAACGATCATTGAGTATATCAACTGCCCCGATAAGCCGGGGTTTACCTGGACCGGCTATCAACCTTGGGCGAGTGATTATTCTGAAAACTGTTTTGATGAGTTGGTGCGTCAGTTCAACATTATCCCCGGACAGCCCGCGAGTTCCCTTGTCGATAATCTGAGCGAGTATTATTTCCCAGGTGGAACATATTCCTTAGATCTTTCGAACAAAGGAATCGAAGGAGATGTCATTGTCGAAATCATCCAAGGATTTGTGAAAAATGACATTACGCTGACCTCTCTGAATCTCGCAAGCAACTCTGTCAATAAGGCGCGTTTTTTTGAAGCGATGTTGCCCTCTCTTTCCTCTTTAACACAGTTGAACCTATCCAATAATGGTATTGAAGATCCCAAAGTGAAATCAATATCCGCAGATACAATGGCCCTTGCCCAAGGTTTCAAATCTCTTCCTTTTCTGACCGCTCTTGATTTATCTCACAATGAGATCGGATCCACAGACTCTCAAGGAACAGTGGCTATTGGAAATGGCTTGCGCAATTTGATCACCCTCACCTACCTTGATTTATCGGGCAATGAGATTGGACGCAGAGGCTCTCAAGGAGCCGTGGCTATCGGAAATGGCTTGCAGTACCTCACCCGCCTGACCTTGTTTGATTTCTCTGGCAATGAGATTGGGGGGTATGATTCTCAAGGAGTAGTGGCCATCGGAAATGGCTTACCGTATCTCAACCGCCTGACCTCCCTTGATTTATCGAGAAATGAAATTGGATGGACAAGCTCTCAAGGAACAGTGGCTATCGGAAATGCCTTGCCGTACCTCAACCGCCTGACTTTCCTTGATTTATCGAGAAATGATATTGGATGGATAGATTCTAATGGGACAGTAGCCATTGGAAACGGCTTGCCGTATCTTGTCCGTCTGACTTCTCTTGATTTATCTATCAATTCTATTGGACACAGAGACTCTCAAGGAGTTATGTCTTTAGTTCATGCGTTGTCTTGTTTGAAAGAGTTGCACGTCTTTAACATTCAGCCACAATCCCCTGCGTTAAATTCAACCTACATTGCGCTTTTAAACCAGGCTTTGGCCTCGACTGACGTTCGTAGTCCTATCCCCTTGACGTTATCAACGGAAGAAGACGTCAATAATTATTTTGCCAGAGTTCCTCATAATACCGCTTCTTTTAATTTCTCAGCCCTTATTGGCAATCCGCAAATCATCGTCCCTTTAATGAAAATACTCGTCACCTATCCCTCTCTGACTTCTCTTGATTTATCTTATAATTATATTGGATATACAGATCCTCAAGGAATAGTGTTCATCGGAAATGGCTTGCGCAATCTAACCTCCCTGACCACTCTTGATTTATCGAACAATTATATCGGAAACAGAGATTCTCAAGGCCCAGCGGCTATCGGGAATAGTTTGCAGTATCTGACCCGACTGACCTCCCTTGATTTATCGAGCAATGGGGTTGGATATATAGATTCTAAGGGAACTGTGGCCATCGGCAACGCTCTGCGCAATCTTGCTTCTTTAACCTTTCTTAATTTATCAAACAATTATATCGGAAACACAGATTCTCAAGGGACAGCAGTCATTGGAAATGGCGTACGGCATCTTACCTCTCTAACTTCTCTTGATTTATCTTTCAATGGAATTGGAAACACAGACTCTCAAGGAACAGTGGCCATCGGCAACGGCTTGCAATACACTACCTCCTTGACCTTCCTTGATGTATCGAATAATGGCATTGGTTACACGGATTCTCAAGGAACAGTGGCCATCGGCAACGGCTTGCAATACACTGCCTCCTTGACCTTCCTTGATGTATCGAATAATGACATTGGCTACACGGATTCTCAAGGAACAGTGGCACTCGGAAATGGGTTACAATATCTCCCCTTTCTTAAAATCTTACAGCTCTCAGGGAATAATATAGGATCCACAGACAAAGTCGGTCCTGAAGCGATCCTCAAGGCTCTTCCAAAACTCCCCAATTTGCAAACAATAGGGCTTTCAGGGATGCAAAACATCAGCTGGTCGGACGGCGCCCAAGTGCTGGCAAGCTTAAGAGGAGAAGCCTTAAGAGCGGCCTGTGAGGCAGAACTTTGCTTTAGCACGCCACTCCACCCTGTGAACCCCACCCAACCACAGCCTTTGACACTTCCCGCTCCTGTTCATACAGATTCTCTTGCGCAGGAAGGACTTAGCCTACTTTCGCACACTTCAAGCGCTGTGCCTCGGGCGCAACCGATGGGACACGATCTTTGGAGAGCGTTATCGTCAGCTGTTGCTTCCATAAAACCCTGGCTTTCCTTCGACGCATGGCTGGACTCAGCTAAAAAATCCGCCTTTAACCTAGCCGTTGAAAGAGACCCGTACACAGGCCAGTTTGTGAACGCCATGCCTGCCACCTTCCCTAACCTTCTGATCCCCAATCATGACAGGTGGACTCCCCAGATACCAGAAGACCAACTTTTCTTGAATGCATCAGTCTTGGCAGGGCCGCCTTCTCTTCTACCCGGATCTCAGCCTTTGAGCGTGACCCCATGATAAGGCAATGAATCCAACCCCTCACTGGAGGCGTATGATCTGCTAAGCATGGGTCCGTGCGGACAGAACATTGATAGATTTCGTTGCGCCTCATATTGGAAAGTCTGTAAAAATCCTGCTGTTGGGAAAAACGCTTACGTTTTCTTAAGGTACTTCGATTTTTTAAACATCGCCCCCTCTTCTCTTTTGATCTTTTTAAATACCCCTAAAGTGGCAAAATTTGGGCGAAAGAGAAGGTATCCCACCAAATAAAGGGAGGTTTTTAAATCATTGCCTGGTAGCTTACCATGACTTATTCTCACGATGTTGGAACAAATGTAAAGAAGCGTTTGATGTGATGGTAACAGCAGGAGACTGTATACATGATATGAGAAGAAGATCGATTATCTTGGCAAAGAAAACAATCAGCCTTGTGTTGATCCTTCAACTGGCGATTCCCCCACACTTTGTCAGGGCTATGGACAGTGATGATGAGGAAATACCCCCTCCCCCTCCTCTGTCTTTGCTGAATGATCCGCGTCTTCTCAATGCTACTGCTTCTGAAAGGGCGCCAGATGCGCCCTCTACTTCCTCAAGTGCTACAGCTACATCCTCAAGTGCATCTTCAAGCTCAAGCGCTTTGTCTGGAGCAATGCTGGACGCTGACGTTGCAGCAGCAGCTTCCTCCAAGATACGGGCCATCAGTCCTCTCAGTCAAAAGCTCAAAGCTCTCTATGCATCTCAAGATACACTCCCTAAACTCATTGATGATGAAAGACTCCCGGAGCACCATCTCAGCACCCATTATGTGAATCTTCAAGTGCTCCTGAAAGAGGAGGACGGACAAGGGTATGACAGGGTTGTTGGCGAAAAAGCCCCAATCGACCCCAACGACATTTTCAAAGAAGTGGACAAGGACCATCCAGAAGTCAGTCGCATCCTCTTTTTAGGAGGAGCAGGTGTAGGAAAAACCACCCTCCTTCATTATCTCTCCTATCGGTGGGCGCAAGAGGGACAAGAGGGGCTCTGGGGAGGGAAGTTCGACTACGTGTTGCGTGTTCGTCTCAAAGAACTCTTAGATGAGGGATGGGCGAAATATTACAACGGGAGAGACGCCTTACAGCGGGATCCTCTCAGCTGCTTTTTGCATCATTGCTTGAAGGTTCAGTCCCCTCGTTTAGACATCTCTGCCCAAGATATCAGTGGAATTGAGAACAAAGATCGAGTCCTTCTCCTGCTTGATGGGTATGACGAAATTGCTCACCTGGCTCGAAACAATCGTGATTACAAGACCGTGATGGAAGGGGTGTTTGGATACAAGCATGTTCTCATGAGCTCTCGTCCCAATGCTCTGGGGAGCGATATCAGCGCAAAGTTTGAGAGAAGAATTGAAACCCGCGGGTTTGATGGGGGGCAGATCCGCCATTATATCGACCTGCACTTTAAAGTCTCAGAAGAAGACAGCTCTGCCTCTGCACCAAAAGAGTCAACCCTCGGCAAAAACCTCAAACATTTTTTATATCGAAATACCCACGTCATGGAGATGTGCACGATCCCCATCAATACAGCTCTCATGTGTTTGATCTGGGGAGATCCTAAAACGAGAGGAAAATTGGGAGGCCTTGCCGATTTTAATATTGGACAGCTCTATCATGAGGTCATTGTGTGGCTGGGGAAAAGGTATTTTGACAAGTTTGAACAGGGGGAAGAAGAGGTAACGCCCAAAGAAATATTTCGGAGTAACGAAGTCAGATTCCTGCGCAAGGTCGCACACGACTCATTTGTTGAAACAGGGAAGTTGGTCACGAGCAGGGTTGTTCAGGACAATATGGATCTTTATAATCTTGGAAAAGTGGGGCTGAGAAAAGTGATTAAATATGGTCTCTTGAAGCCCGAAGGGGAAGGACGAGAAGTGACGGAACTCAATCACCAATTCGTTCACTTAACGTTTCAAGAATATCTGACAGCCTATTATTTAAAGGAACACTTGCTTTCAGGTGACTCTGTCCAAAAGACCGCTCAATTTATCGGAGAGCATCGGAACGAACCCAAATATCTCATGACCTTAAAGTTTTTGGCAGGCATGGTGAGTGGCGAGGAAGAAAGAGGAGCACCAGTCGCAGCTTCTGCCTCTCGAGCTCCCTCGCCTCTCCTTACACGCTTCTGGGAAGCAGTCACGTGTAATGTGGATGGTATCTTGGAGTTAGGGCTCGAGACAAAAGTCAAGCTTCTCATACATCTCTTAGCCCAAGGGACAGTTGAGGGTGCGTTTAACCCCCGGATTCCTAATCTCCAGAAAATCATCGATTTTGTGGACAGTGTGATCTTGAGAGACATCACTCCTTGGGGAGAGCACATTATCCAAAGTGGGTATCTTTCTCCAAAAACTGTCGGATGCCTTAAGGGGATTATGGCACAAGCTTTATCAAAATCTCCCTCAGGATTGCTAGAACAAGGAAAGAGGTCTGCTCCAGCAGCAGATGCTGCTTCATCTTCATCTACGGCTGCAGCCCCAGCTTCTGTTTCCGCAAGCGCTAGCCCCTCTCTCAAAATGAATGCAGAGCAAAAGCGCGCTCAAGGTGTGGAAATCCGAAAGCTTAAAACGGCCATGGAAGTGGTCACCAGTCTGATGAATCGTCATGAATTGAGAGAAGAAGGCGATACGTATGAAGAAAGCAGACACGTCCTCTTTAATTCACTTATGGCTCTCGTCACTTCTCACAAGAATCGGCACGTTAAAAAACTGGGACTGCAAAAGCTATATCAGATCATGGATCAAATGATTCCTGAAGCATCAGCGAAAGCATGTCTTTCCACCATTATTCCTTTCCTTATAAACAGTAATTTAGCAAAGGCTGTTTGTGACCTTCTTATAACGATCATCAAGGTTAAACCTGGTCTGACAGGGGAGGCTCTTAGTTTGCTGAAGCCTTTGTTGACGAGCGATAACGAAGATACAAGGTCTTCTGCAGCTGAGAGCTTGGGAGAGGTCGTGAAGAGAATGCCAGTAGTGGCAACTGAAATTTTCTGTTTGTTGAAGCCTTTGTTGTCTGACGGGAACATTAATGTCAGGTCTGCTGCAGCTACGAGTTTGGGAGAAGTAGTGAAAGCTGTACCAAGAGTAGCGATCGAAGCGCTTAATCTGTTGAAACCTCTGTTATCTGACGATAGCGCATGGGTTAGATTGACGGCAACCAGGAGCTTGGGAGAGGTGGTGAAGAGAATACCAGCAACTGAGGCTTTTGGTTTGTTAATGCCTCTATTGACGGGTGACAACCACGATGTCGGATCTTCTGCAGCCGAGATCTTGGGAGAGGTGGTGAAGGGAGCGCCAGGAGTGGTGGTTGAGTTTTTCGATCTGTTCAAGCACCTGTTGTTTGACGCTGAGGAGCCTGTCAAGGTTGCTGTAGTTAAGAGCTTCGGAGAGGTGGTGAAGGGGTCCCCAGCAGTGGCAGGTGAGGCTTTTAATCTGTTGAAGCCTCTGTTGTCTGATGATGACGCAAGAGTCAGGCATCGTGCAACTAGGAGCTTGAGAGAGGTAGTAGTTGACAATAGCGAACGTTTCACTGGAACCAAGTGCTTTGAAGAGATGATAGTGAAGGTTGCGCCGGAAGTTGCGCTTGAGGTCTTCGGTCTGTTGAAGCCTCTGTTGTCTAATGATGACGAAAGAGTCAGGTTTACTGTCGCCTCAAGCTTGGGAGAGATAGTGAAGGCTGTACCAGCAGTGGCGTTTGAGGTCTTCGATCTATTGAAGCTCCTGTTGTCTGACGATGATAAACATGTCAGACGTCACGCTGCTAGCAGCTTGGGAGAGGTGGTGAAGGCTGCACCAGAACGGGCGGCTGAGGCTTTTGGTCTGTTGACGCCCCTGTTATCTGACGGTGAATATAATGTCAGATCTGCTGCTATCAAGAGCTTTGGAGAGGTGGTAAAGGCTGCGCCAGAACTGGCGGTTAAATCCTTTGGTATGTTGAAGCCTCTGTTGTCTGATCGTCAAAACAGTATCAGAGGTGTTGTAGCC
The DNA here is from genome assembly GCA_013287205.1 of Alphaproteobacteria bacterium. Lineage (GTDB taxonomy): Bacteria > Pseudomonadota > Alphaproteobacteria > UBA9655 > UBA9655 > UBA9655. Next base: position 3,471 of record JABDEE010000012.1, on the reverse strand, counting down.
ATGATCTTGAGAGAGGTGGTGAAGGCTGCGCCAGAACTGGCGGATGAGGCCTTCGGCCTATTGAAGCCCCTGTTGTCTGACGGGAACATTACGGTCAGAGGTGTTGCAGCCATGAGCTTGGGAGAAGTGGTGGGAGGAGCGCCTGAAGTGGCGCTTGAGTTTTTCAGTCTTTTGAAACCCCTACTGTCTGATAATAATCCAAATGGCAGGAAATTTGCAATCAAGAGTTTGGAAGTGGTGGTGAAGAGTACACCAGAAGTGGTGATTAAGGTTCTTGGTCTATTAAAGCCACACTTAGTTGCTGCTGGTGAAGTGTTACTCAGGCATTATGCAGCTGAGAGTCTGGGAAAGATGTTGAAGGTTGCGTCCTTTGACACTCTTGCAAGGATGTTGACGGATGATGTGCCCCAAGTCAGAGAACAATCCGCAAGCGCCCTCCTTGAAAAGCTAAAAGATCCCCTTGAAGTCGACAAACTTGTCTACACCCATACTCTTACCCTCCTTCAGATTGTCAAGGCAACAAAGGGTGCGGATGAGACGAAAGAACTCAGCCTCGCTGCTCAGAACGTCCTCAAGCACCTTGCAGGTCAAATGGATGTCGCGTGGCTTACTGATCGGGTTTATCAACTTCCCCAATCGCCTGAGACTCAATCCTTCTTAAAAGACGTGTGTCATAAAATCTTAAGTGATGGAGAAATCAGTCTCCTAGAACGTGATTTTATCATTAAATCTATTACAAGAGGACTGACGACAACACTCACGCGATCTGGCAATATCATCCTTGAAGAGCAGACTTACCCGCTCTCTGAGGCAAGTCAGCCTTATTTAGCGGAGATTGGGAGAGCGGCCCTTTCTCTGAAAGGGGATGTGCTGGTTGTTCCCTATAGAAACCACGCCCCTTTGTTTTCTAATAGTGGTATGGCTTTACGGAAGGCTGCGAGCGATATTGAAAATATGAGAAGTCTTGTGAACACCAAGGAGATTCTGGAGTACCAAGGTGGTATGTTCACTTGTCTCTCGGCGCAGACTTCAGGTCAATCTTCAGAAACATTTTTGCTTTTTGAAAAGCGTAGTCACTTTGGGGATCGTGTTGTCTATAAGTTGAATCCTCAAGGAAAGCTTCTCGTGCACCAAGAGAGTCATCCCGAGAGGACAGATAGAGCGTTCCGTGAAGCCGTGTTTGGACCCTTGGATGCCTCTACCTATAGGGCCATCAGCGTTGTCATGAATGAGGACAAAGCAATAGAAATTGAAAAAGATGTCCTCCATTCTCAAGAACAAGAAGAGGTAGAAAGGGAAGAGACGTCAATATCATTTGATGATTTTTCCAGGCAGTTAAATGAGTGGTGCATCAGAGAGGCGAGCAGACCACAGTCAAGCAGTGCTCCACCCCCATCAGTAGAAAACAGGATCTTGACCTATGACGTTGCCAAGATGGATTTGCTTGACGCGACAGATGAAGAAAGACAGCGCATGAAACAGCAGAGTGTTCTCGACCATGCACGCGTCTCTGATAAAGCCAACATCACCCAAGGCTTTGCGAAGCTTGCTCAGAGAAGCCCTGTCCTTCATGCCTATTGCAAAACATTTTACTGGACGATGCTCAATCTCTGCGGCGCCTATCGTGCCTTAAGTACGGATGTTGTTGCAGCGAATCTTTCTTATGAAGTTTCAACTTCACGCACCCTGATGGGAAAAGGAGTCGGAAAGGTGGGAAAATTTCTTCCGATGATTGGAGGTGTCATTGGTGCCCTAGATGACATCGTGCAGACAATTGCAGATACCGTCAAACAAAACGGCATGATGAATAACGCGAAATCGATGACAAAAATTATCCAAGCCAAGTTAGGCTTCGAAGAAGATATTGGTCTTGCGATTTCTCAAGTGGCGTTAGCAATCACGCTGGCTAAAGAAGAGGAAATTCTCAAGCCTGCCCTCCCAGAGGCATCACGAGAGATGCCCCAGCTTACACGCATAAAGAAGTGGATTGCGGACAGAATTGCCGCGATTAAGGACAAAGTCCTCCCCTCAATCGAGCTTCATGATAAAGATGATGCCGTAGCCCAACTCGCGTTGCAGGATGTGGCCCTAACGATGGCTTATCTGTTTACGCATTATGAAACTATTCTGGCTGATGAAGCACCTCTCGATCATCAACTCGCAGCCATTATAAGAGAGAGAGGATTGGAAAGGCTGTTAGGCGAAGTTGGTAGAGTGGCACCAGAATCAGCGTCTCCCTCTTCTTCTGCGTCTGTGTCTTCTTCCGTCTCGGCCTCAAGAGGCAATCCCTCGATGCAAATTGCATCAGCTTCTCAAGGCCCAGCGAATCATAATGTGCCTGTCCAATCGCATAAAAAGAAACCAGAGGGCTCAAAGTGTGTGATGCAGTAGGGGATGATGAGCGACCAAAAGGGCGACGCGAGACACTGATGATGAAGGTGTGACGCACGTTCATCTATGAGTCTTACAAAACCTTGGATTATGGGAAAGCCCATTAGTTGTGTGGGCCTTTTTATGTAGCAACATGTTTCGCGAATCCTCATTTGATCACGGTTGTGTCTTTTTGGATTCGCAGAAAATGGACGAAAAAGTTGTCACTTACTAAATGAACGAGTATGAGGAACCAGAGGATACGACCTTATGTTGTTAAAAATATGGGCTTGTTTTTGTTGCAACTTTAGGGGATGGATGAATCGAAAAATTGTGAATAGACTGAGGATAATCACGAGATGGATAGACCTATGAGATTCTCAGTTGTTTTGGGACCTCCTATAGGAGATTCCATAAGAGAGAAGATACATTCTCAAGCGTTTACCTTCTTCTCCACGATTTTTTCATTTTAAGGAGCAGTTATGATTTTTAAGAATAAGACCCTTTTAACCACCACGTCCTTTGTTATCCTGTCCGTTTTGACCATGGCACCATCTAAGGCGGCGGATCCAATGGACCAGAGGGAGTTACTTTCTTCTCATGTAAGACCAAGTGTACAGAGCGCGGCAGCAGGACCTTCCTCTCCTCCATTGGCAGAAGAACGCCTTGCACTGGGATCTGCAGTTTGTTCTGGAAGCTCTGCGGCGGCAGCCGCCGCTGCTGATGCCCCCCAGCCCATGATCCCGGCTGTCGCTCAAGGATATGAAGCCATTTATCAAAGATTTTTTGGAGGGAAATTGATATACCGTCCCAATGAAGGAAGTGACGTGGGGATGAGAGAGTTGCGCATAGCAGCGCTCACGGATCCCCTTGCCTCATCCTTCAACTTAAGGGACTACGGAGACACTGGAAAATACCTGAGCATCTCCACGGGATACAGGACTGCCTACAATCCTGAAAATAAGGACAAAATAGAGATCTGGATCGCTCCCTGGTTTGCAATCCAAAAGGAGCTCCAAGGCCCAGCGAAACATTATGCCCGGATCATGTCATCATGGGATTCAAAACAGGCACCAGTCGGCATTTTCTTCAATTGGGGTG
>JABDEE010000011.1:11009-31225 GCA_013287205.1 Alphaproteobacteria bacterium | reverse complement strand
AGGATCACGAGCAGCACGCCGATAAAAGCCACATGGAACAACCGTCCCACCAAGGTGAGATACACGCCGGCGAGCACCAAAACGCCCACGAATGTCCACTTGCACGTCAAGACCAGAAGACGGGCCTCTGCATGTTGCAACTTCTGTAACAGCAATAGGCCTACGACAATCGCAAAGGCAATGAGAAAGATATAGGGCATATTCTAAGATCCGTGAACAAAAACCGGTGTCATCCCCGACTTAGAAACTCTCGATTTTCGTAGAAAATCATAGAGTTTCTTGACCCGGGCTACGCCAGAGGCTTCGCCGAGGCGAGTCGGGGACCCAGGGATCAAGGTCTGAACGCTTGCCCTGGGTCCCCGGTCAACAAGTCCTAACATCCCCGACTCGCCACGGCGTAGCCTGGGCAAGTCGGGGCTGAAGGACTTGTAAGCCGGGGATGACACATTGTTACAACTGGTCATAATTTTACGGTTTCTATCCTAAGCCGCAGCAGCCGCATCCACATTCGGCAATCCCATGCCCTCAATCAAACTGCGCAGCTCTTGCTTCGCAGAAACGTGAGAGAGGCTCATGGGCATTTTACAGTCTTCCAAATCAAGAACGGTGATCCCAGAGAGGAAAAGCTCCCTGAAAATAACACGCTCGCCAAACCCTGGGAGATAGCGAAATCCAATGCGCTTTGAGAGAAGCTTCATGATTTCTTCCATCTGCTCTTTGTTGCGCGCATTAATACTGCTGAGACGATTCCGCAAAACGATCCATTCAATGGACCCCCGATCCCGGATCGCCCGTTGCTTCTTCTGCTCCCACACCATCTCGGCGTAAATGCTGGGCTTGAGGATATCCATGGTCTCACTCTTCAACCGCACGAGCATATCAAGATCAATGAAGCTATCATTCAGAGGGGTGACCAACGTATCCGCCATCGCATGGGCCGCCCGAGAAAGAGGTGAATCACTTCCCGGGGTGTCAATCAGGATAAACTGATTGTGAGCGAGTTTCGCAAGCGCTTCCTCGAGATTTTTCTGATCTTCTGCGGCCGCTTCTTCCCGTGAGGTGTGTTGGCTGGGCAGGAGAGGAATATGCTCCGCAAGAGGAATGGGCGAGGACATCTTCTGAGCCGTGGCTTTCCGATTTTCCGTATAGCGGGTGAGGGTTCCTTGACGCGCGTCCACATCAATGCTTCCCACCGTAAATCCACGGCGCAGGAGGCTCACAATGACATGCATGCTCACCGTCGATTTTCCCGTGCCGCCCTTTTCATTGCCAAGGACAATAATGTAAGGTTTTTGTGACATCTTTTTTCCCGAATAGAAGAATAACTATCCCCTTATACGCGGTCTACAATAGGGCCGCAACCTCGTTTTTGTAACACGCGTACGATCCTCAGGGTTATCGGCAACTATTGCTCTCCCTCTTTGCGATTGTCTTCCCTTGCGGCCTCCTTTGCTTTATTTGCTGCATCTCTTGCGGTTGTTGCTCGAGCCTGCGCTTGAGTTGCTGTATTTCTTGCCCGTATCCATGCCACGTCCATCCCGTCCTGTAGAGGTGCTTTTTCTAGTGCTGAGTACATCACTATGCGGTCTATCTGATTCCATATTGCGTTCGCCTGTGCTGCTTCCTGTTCTGCGCTTGCAGCTACTGCTTCTTTTTCTTTTGCAATTTTTTTTGCGTCTGCCTTTCCTTCTGCTACGGAAGCGCTTGCAGCTGCTGCCACAAAACGCGAAGGTGCCCCAGGCTCTGACTCATCCTCGTTATCACTGGCCCAGAGAGGAAGAGAGGAAAAAACAAGCAAACTTAGGGCAAGAAATGAAAAAAGCGTCTTCTGTGTCATCATAAATTCCTTTTAAAAGGGGTCCTCTCATTCAAGGAGGAGAACGGAAACAAATACATCACAAAGTTAACATAGAACAAAATTTTTATATTGCAATAAAATTTTTAAAATACGTAGAGGATACCCAGGGAACTTTCATACTCTTGCATTCCTAGTGCATTCCTAGTTGCGTCCCCACTTCAATCGTGTGTATGCTGACTTTCAACCATAATGGGAAAGTAATCATCATGCGTCGACATCGTTCTGCCAAAATTATCGCAACCCTTGGACCCTCAAGCGCCACCGCTTCCATGATTGAGAAGCTGTTTGTGGCAGGTGTGGATGCCTTCCGCCTCAATTTCTCCCATGGTACCCATGGGGAGCATAAGGAACGCTACACGATTATTCGAGAGCTGGAGAAAAAAACAGGCCGCCCCATTAGCATCATTATGGATTTGCAGGGTCCGAAATTGCGGATCGGCACCTTTCAGGCAGGTCCCGTTGCTCTCACAGATGGCCAAGATTTCTGTCTCGACAATGACCCAACACCCGGCGATCACACCCGGGTTTTCTTGCCTCATCCAGAAATTTTTAAAGCCGTAGGGCCGGGCGCCGCTCTTTTGCTCGATGACGGAAAAGTACGCCTTTCTGTGCAATCGGCAACGCCAGAGTGCATTACAACCAAAGTAGTCACACCAGGTCTTCTTTCAAATATGAAGGGGTTGAATGTCCCCACCGTCCCCCTCGCCCTCTCGCCGATGACCCCTAAAGATCGGATTGATCTCGTGTTTGGATTGGAGCTGGGCGTGGATTGGGTGGCCCTTTCCTTTGTCCAACAACCGGCTGATATTTTGGAAGCCCGCGAGCTCATCAAGGGCCGTGCGGGCATTATCTCTAAACTTGAAAAACCACAAGCGATTGAGCATTTGGAGGAAATCGTCCAACTCTCCGATGCCGTTATGGTGGCCCGCGGGGATCTAGGGGTGGAGATGCCCCCTGAAGAAGTGCCTTCTATTCAAAAGCGCATCATTCGCTGTTGCCGAAACGCAGGGCGTCCTGTGGTCGTCGCAACCCAAATGTTGGATTCTATGGTGAAATCCCCAACGCCCACACGGGCAGAAGCGTCAGACGTTGCGACCGCTGTCTATGACGGAGCCGATGCGGTAATGCTGTCGGCCGAATCAGCCTCCGGCGATTATCCGGTTGACTCCGTTGAGATCATGAACCGCATTATCACCCAAGTGGAGCAGGACCCTTTTTATCGCACCCTTCAAAATACAACCCTACCTGAACCAACTCCCACAACGGCTGATGCCATTACAGCTGCCGCCCGCCAAATTGCAACAACGCTAGACTTGGCTGCCATCGTTACCTTTACAACCACAGGGACCACAACCTTCAAGGCCGCAAGAGAACGCCCTGAAGCCCCTATCCTCGCCATTACGCCTGAAACCCGTACGGCTCGCAAGTTGGCCCTTGTATGGGGAGTGCATGCGGTCAGCGGCCGTGAGGCACACAGCTTTGCAGAAGTGGTGAGTGATGCCTGTACAATCGCGAAAAGAGAAGACTTCGCCAAAAGCAAGGACCGCATCGTGGTCACAGCCGGCATTCCCTTTCAGATCGCAGGCTCCACGAATAGTCTGCGCATCGCTGAGATTGAATGATCGACGACAACTCCCTGACGGGCCGCCTTAAACGCTACACAAGTACATCCGCGGCTGTCGGGGGGCTGGCCGCCCGTTTAGGCGCGGAGCGGTATCTGGGTCTCGCTATCGATCCGACCCAGCATGCCCTTGACCTCACCCAAACCTTAGGCGGGCTCAAAGGGCCCCTCATGAAAATCGCCCAAATCTTGGCCACCGTTCCTGATATGATCCCTGAGGAATACGCCAGCGCTTTCCTCGAGCTCCAATCCAATGCGCCGCCCATGGGATGGCCTTTCGTCAAGCGCCGCATGCAGGCCGAGCTCGGCCCCACCTGGCAAACCCACTTCAAGGAATTTGGAAGGGAAGCTTCCGCTGCTGCGTCTTTAGGCCAAGTGCACAAAGCCGTGGGATTAGACGGTCGCCCCTTGGCCTGCAAACTCCAATACCCGGAAATGGGCGCAGCCGTTGAAGCGGACCTCATGCAGCTGAAGCTCGTCCTCAAATCTTTCGAACTCTATAGTGGCGCTCTGGATACAAAAAATGCACAAACGGAAATTGCGGAACGACTCTGGGAAGAGCTGGACTATCTCCACGAAGCGAAAACGATGAAGCAATTTTCTGAAGTGCTGGCTCCCTACCCTTTCATCCACATCCCTGAGGTCATGGACGATCTCACCACCCCCCGCCTCCTCACCATGACATGGGCGGAGGGCGAGAAGCTTCTGAACTTTACAGACGCTCCCCAAGAGCTGCGCAATGAGATCTCAACCTGCCTCTTCAAGGCCTGGTATATCCCCTTCTACCATCATGGCCTCCTCCACGGTGATCCCCATCTCGGGAACTACTCCTGGAGTCCTGAGGGCAAATTGAACTTACTTGATTTTGGATGCGTCCGTCGTTTTACGCCCGCCTTTATTAGCGGCGTGTTGGATCTCTACCGCGCCCTCCAAACAGAGGATGAAGCTCTGGCGGTGCACGCTTATGAAACCTGGGGATTTACAAACTTGACGAAAGAGTTGATCCGCATTTTGAACCTGTGGGCCCAGTTTCTCTATGGACCTTTCTTGGAGGATTGCATACGCCCCCTTCACGAAAGCTACTCAGGCCTCGAAGGCCGTCACATTGCGGGCGAAATTTTATCGGAACTCAAACGCCAGGGCGGCGTATGCCCCCCGCGGGAATTCGTCTTTATGGATCGCGCCGCCGTGGGCCTGGGTTCCGTCTTTATTCGGTTGAAAACGCAGCTGAATTGGCATCGGTTGTTTGAGGAAGTGATCGGTGGAGCGGCCCGCCGTCGCGACGAAGTCGCTATGGCGGATGGCACGCCGAAGCTTTAGCGAAGGCGGGTGGAGCGGTGGAGCGGTGGAGCGGTGGAGCGGTGGAGCGGTGGAGCGGTGGAGCGGAAAGGAACAGACTACGAAAAGACCTAGCAATATCTTCTTCTTATTTCTTACTTTTCCGACTAACTGCTCCACCGCTATACCGCTATACCGCTATACTCCTCTAGCACTTGATGGAATTATACAATGCCTTTAGCATCCTAGAAATTTACTGATATTCGTTAGAAAACAACTTTTCTTGTTCATTTGTAATATATAATAAATCTTTGCAATATCTGATCCATATCTGCATTTCATCGCTTGATCCCATGCTTGTGAGTATAAAATGACGAAATTCTCTTCTGGAGCCAGCTTGTTTTGCAAATCCTTCCGCCAAATTTGCACAGACTAATTTGCTTGCTCTTCGGATCTGGTTAGCTAAAGCGTATTGCTCAATTTTAGGAAATTCTAAACTGATTTTATGAATTGACAAAGAAATATTGTAGGCTTTTTCGAAAACGTGAAGCTCTTCAACGCGTTTAGCATAATTATACATGTAATCCCTCCCTGTTTGATGTTTTCCACGAGGAGTGTAGCAGAATTTCTGCTACACCGCTATACCTCCCTGACTCACCGACTACTCTTCCCGGTGCGTCTTCTCCAAACGCTCATGGCGCTCTTGGGCTTCCACACACAAAGTGGCAATCGGACGGGCTTCCAGGCGCGCAACGCCAATGGGAACGCCTGTCTCTTCGCAAAAGCCGTAGGTTCCGTTGTCGAGGCGTTCCAAGGCTTGGTTAATTTTGAAAATCAGCTTCCGCTCCCGCTCCCGCGTCCGGAGTTCAATCGTCCGATCCGTCTCTTGCGTCGCTCGATCTGTGAGATCCGACTCATTCGGCGTTTCCTCTTGCATATGATGCAACGTCTCCGCAGAATCTCTTTGCAGTTCTTCCCGCCATTTCAAGAGGGCCCCCCGAAAATATTCCAATTGCTCAGGGCTCATATAGCGTTCTCCCTCATTGGGTCTATAATCTTTCGGTAAGGTCATCTCCCCCTCCATTCGTGCGTAAATTTTTCAGGAATATCTCATTGTATATAATTTTTAGAAAAAAGCAAGGAAAAACGATAGTTTCAACCATACCGTAAGAAAATTGACGACAGACATCTCCTTATAAATGACTCCCAACAAGTTATATATAAGAAGAATCAACCTTTCCCGTCATGACGTCTCTCTTCAAATCATCTACCTCTGGAACGGGAGGGGAAGATGAAACAGAAGAAGCCGACGCTCCCGAACCAGAAACATTCGCACTCCCGAAGGTGCTTCCCTGCAAGGAACTCACCTCTGAAATGGGCGCAAGAGACAAAACACCAGGAGCCTGTGCTCCTTTCTCCAATAGAGAAATTTGTTGAGAAATATTTCTTTTTATTTCTTGTGCAACAAGGAGAAGCGATGTCACCATCTGAGAAGAAGAGGGCTGAGCACTCGCCGCAGGAAGAGCGTTCTGTAAATGCTGTATGTCTAATTGAAGGCACTCTTCTAAAGAACGCAGTTGTGCTAAAAGAGAGTCTCTATGTGTTAAAGGTCCACCAAGGGCTTGTCCGTCTTCGTGCATAGAGTCAGCTCTTACACGAGACATCCAAAGCTCTTCAAGATGAGTTTCGCAGCGTTCGCATTGTATACTTTCAGCTGTCATACCAGTTTCTAATGCTTCAATCTTAGTGCGTATGCTTAGGAAAGCGTCATTAATGAGATCAGATCGGCCTAAATCTGCCTGCAGACACGCGCTTTCCAGGGAAGAGATGGTATTTCTGATTCCCACTAAATCCGGCTCTTCATCATCTAGCATCGATAAAATTACGTCTCTCATCTGTGTGCATTGTTTTATTTTCTCCTTCGCATGAGGATGCAGGGAGGGATCTTGAATTAAGTCCTGTACCCTCTTGAGGACCTTCCCTAAGAGATTATTGAGCTCAGCAAGATTTCCAGAAGCAGAAGCAGAAGCAGAAGAAGTTGAGGAAAGAACAGGAGCAGGGGCCGACGACCCAGAAGAAGAAGCTGCGGCAGGAGAAAGAGAAGCTGGGGCGTCAGACACCGAAGCAGAAACAGGAACAACAGGGACCGACAGGCCAGAAGAAGAAGCTGCGGCAGGAGAAAGAGAAGCTGGGGCACCAGACACCGAAGCAGAAACAGGAACAGCAGGGACCGACAGGCCAGAAGAAGAAGCTGCGGCAGGAGTAAGAGAAGCTGGGGCGCCAGACACCGAAGCAGAAACAGGAACAGCAGGGACCGACAGGCCAGAAGAAGATCCCCCAGAAGGCTCGCTAGAAGACGCCATTCCTCTTTCTGGAAAAGAAAGATGTACAGAGAAGAAAATGGCAATCATAAAAAGGGATTTTTGGAAGACCCTCTCTTGAGATAAAAGATAAAAGGTAAAGGGATTTCTCTTGCTTAACATAAACATCCTTTTCTATACGGTAAAGCGTGGCCTCCCTCAGAGCACCACGAATCTTAGAAAAGAATACGGAAAAAATATTAATAAGTCATAAAAATTGAGAAATAAAAGGCTCCTCACCCTCTTTGCGCGTCACGAAAAAAAGAAGCACTTAGATTTCTAAAGACTCGTTCTGAACCCTCTGCAAAACTCCCTATGCTGTCATCCCCGCGAAGGCGGGGACCCAGACTTTAAGTCTTTTTATTTTATAATATACAATTAATATTTACTCTTTATGAAAGAAAAACGATCAAGTCTGGGTCCCCGCCTTCGCGGGGATGACAATCGGGAGGAGAACACCACTTTTGCAGAGGTTTCCGTTCTCTAAAGAGAGAAACCATTTTGCATCTATTTAACCTGCCCTTGCGTTCCCTCAGCAGAATCACCCGTTGGCATGAGGGCACTCCACCGATCAAGAAAGCCAGAAAGAATCTGAAGTTTTTCTAATTGATATATCCATTGATACCCTTTACGTTCCTCTTCATTTGGACCTTGTCGCGTTAAAAGCGCCTCTGCCTCAAGCGCTTTGCTGACACCTTTCCGGACAAAGTCTTGATACGCAGCAAAAACCTCATTTTCCCCCTTACCGCTTGCTATCATTGTCTTGAGGGCCGTCTGTTGACCAAAAGACGCCAAAGGAAATATAGTTTGTATTTCCTTATCCGTACGGGCATCTATCACTTGATGAGATTCTAAAGATTTTCCTTTTTCCTCACCGTTTGATAAATCTCCTGTCAAATTTTTCGCCGGAGAGGATATCAAAGGCACGCTGCATTGTTTTTGCTCTTCAGAGATACTATCCCCTGCAGCAGAGGGGGAAGATCCAACCCCTATGAGTCCCATCACAATTAAACTGACCTTTAAAAGGTCGTAACCACGAAATCGCATATCCTTTTTCTCCACATAAAAACATTTCCTTCTCTAGAAATGGAGAGACTCATCGTATTTGTCAAGACAATTATTAAAAATAAATTCTTGATACACAAAAAGAAACAGAGTATAATAACTTACTTTTTAAGAAGACCTCAGCCTCAGAAAATTCCTCCCCTCCTCTCCCCCATCCAGCCTCTCTTTTTTTATGGGTGGTGTGAGCGCTTTCAAACTGGCGAAGGCGGCGGCTCCTTAAACATTTTTTCCAGCTTCTGATAATTTTTATCTTTCAACGCCTTAGCCTGAGCCGACAATCCGTTGTACTCGGATAATTGGAGTCTTATGAGGCGCTCGTCTATGGTCTCCTCCATATCGGATGATCTTCTGGAGGGGCTATAGGAGATTTGAGAGCGCGCAGGGTCACTTAAACTCCGCGTAATGCCAATCGGGGCCTCCGGAATTTGGATGAGGTCCGCAAATTCACCATCCTTCACACCATCCTTCGTCTTGACTTGTATTCTTCTCACTTTCCACTCTTGTGTCCCTCCAACTCCTTTTGCAGAAACAGACGCTACATGTCGGTAAACTGGCCCAGATTCTTCCCCTGGGCGTACTTCCGCAGGACACGATGCTTGCACCCCACTCGCTGCGCACAACATCAAGATGCCAACTGAGGTAAATAAAATTTTATTAAAATGCAATATACACACTCCATTAACAAAAAATATTCTCTGATGTGTATATGGGATGCTCTTTTTAGATTACAAGAGGGATCAGTCCTGCTCCCTGACCCTAAAATCACATCTCCAGCAGCGAACGATCTGGACTCTCAAGCCATTCTTTAACGCGCACAAGGAATGTGACCGCTTCCCGCCCATCAATCAGGCGGTGGTCATAAGAAAGGGCCAGGTACATCATGGGACGAATCTCAACGCGTCCATTGATCGCCACCGGCCGCTCCTGGATTTTATGCATCCCCAAAATCCCCGATTGCGGGGGGTTGATGATGGGGGTGGAGAGAAGGGATCCATAGACGCCCCCATTGGAAATGGTGAACGTGCCCCCCTGCAGTTCTTCCATGGTCAATTTGCCATCACGGGCTTTTTGACTGAGATCAAGAATACTCTGCTCAATCTCAGCAAAGCTTTTGTGCGCCACGTCCCGCACAACCGGCACCACAAGTCCCTGGGGCAGACCCACCGCAACGCCAATATCGTAGTAGTTCTTATAAATGAGGTCATTGCCATCAATTTCCGCATTCACCGAGGGAAATTCCTTCAAGGCCGCAACACAGGCTTTAATGAAAAACGACATGAAGCCCAACTTCACCCCATATTTCTTTTCAAAGGATTCTTTGAATTCAGCCCGAAGCGCCATGATGGTTGTCATATCCACCTCATTAAAGGTGGTCAAGATCGCGGCCGTATTCTGGGCTTCTTTAAGACGGGCTGCAATGCTCAACCGGAGGCGACTTAAAGGAACCCGTTCCGTGAGTCCGGCCTTATCCTGAGTCGCTTGCGCCACGTGTTTCTGGGCATCGGGGGTCAGCAGAGGGTCTTTGGAAAGGGGAGGCGCCGCTGTCTCTTTTGCGGGTACAACTTTTTCGGTCACTTGGCCCAAAATAGCCCCTACCTCAACATGGGTCCCTTCGGGAACCCGCACCTCAGAAAGAATGCCCGCCATAGGAGCATTCACCTCCAGCGTCACTTTCTCTGTTTCAAGCTCAACAAGCGCTTCATCTAGCTGAACCGCATCGCCTTCTTTTTTCAGCCACCGGGCAACCGTTGCTTCCATAATGGATTCCCCCATGGGAGGAACGATGATGTCTTTTTTTTCGTTCATTTTTTCCTCGTTCTTAAGTAAGTCATCAGTAATCGGTGGTCAAATCTGGTGTCATCCCCGGCTTACAAGTCCCTCTACACCCCCGATAAATCGGTGGTAAGAGGAACTAAGCCGGGGATGACACATCACTAATCACTATTATCCCTAACGCCTGCCCCACCAGCTGGGCCTGTTCAAAAAGGTGCCGCGCTAGGAGACCCGTCGCGGTGGATGCCGCCTCCCGCCGTCCAACATAAAGAACCGGCAGGGCAGACGAACCGAAGGCCTCCTGCACCACCGTCTCTAATCGCCGATCCAAGAAGGTCCATGCCCCCATGTTCTGAGGCTCCTCCTGGCACCACACAACCTCAACCGGTCCGTACCCCTTGAGGAGGGCCACAAGGGTCTCATGGGGGAACGGATACAGCTGCTCAAGCCGAATGATGGCAATATCTTCAATGTTCTCCGCATCCCGCTTCTCAATAAGGTCATAATAGACCTTGCCAGAGCATAAGATAACCCGTTTTATCGAAGAGGGAAGACGAGGATCAGGAATCACTTCCTGAAAATGGCTTCCTCCCTCAAAATCTTTCAGCATCGAGACCGCACCCTTATGGCGCAGCAGGGATTTTGGCGTCAGCGCAATGAGCGGCTTGCGGTAGTTCCGGTGCAATTGACGCCGTAATACATGGAAAAAGTTGGCAGGCGTTGTGCAATTCACAACCTGCATATTATCCTCCCCACACATCTGGAGATATCGCTCAGGCCGGGCTGAGGAATGCTCCGACCCTTGCCCCTCATACCCGTGAGGCAGCAACATCACAAGACCCGACGTACGCAGCCACTTGGACTCGCCCACGGAAACAAATTGATCCATAATCACTTGAGCTCCATTGGCGAAATCCCCAAACTGCGCTTCCCACAACACAAGGGCACGCGGATCCGCCAAACTATACCCAAGTTCAAAGCCAAGAATGGAGGCCTCCGCCAAAGGACTATCCCACACCTCAAAGGTCTCTTGAGTCGGAGAGAGGTGGGCCAAAGGCATGTACCGCTCATCGGTTGTCTGATCCCGTAAAACCGCATGCCGTTGGCTAAACGTGCCCCGCCCACTATCTTGGCCACTCAATCGCACCCGATGTCCCTCTGTCAGCAAGGACCCAAAGGCGAGCGCCTCTGCCATCGCCCAATCAATAGGCTGCTCCCCTTTCACCATCTGAAGACGTGCCGATAGAAAACGAACCAACTTCGGGTGCAGATGAAAACCCTCCGGCACCTGACTCAACGCGTTCCCAACGGAAGCAAGAACGGTGGAGCTTACCCCTGTAGGATCATCCTTTACAATGGACGTTTTAGCAGAGAATCCCTTCCATTTCCCATCGAACCAATCCGCCTTCGAGGGACTGTAAGTCTCGGCCTCCTGAAAACTCTTTTGAAGGCGCAGATCAATCTCAGTTTGCAGGGTTGTCACCTCTGCTTGCGTCACAGAATTTTCAGCAACCAATCGGTCTGTATAGAGACATCCAATCGTTGCATGCTCGGCAATGGCGTGGTACATTAAGGGTTGGGTAAAGGTGGGTTCATCCATCTCATTATGACCAAACCGGCGGTAGCAGACCAAATCCACAAGCACATCCGACCCAAACCGATGACGATAATCGGCAGCCAAACGCATCACCTTTACCACGGCTTCAGGATCATCCCCATTCACATGGAAGATAGGCGCTTGCACGACCATTGCCTGATCAGAGCAGCGAGCAGAAGAATGGGCAAAGTTGGGACTCGTTGTAAATCCAATTTGGTTGTTGACGATCACATGAAGCGTCCCCCCCGTTCGGTATCCATGGAGTTGGGAGAGCATAAAGGTCTCCGCCACAATCCCTTGACCAGAAAAGGCGGCATCCCCATGAAGGAGCAATCCCATCACGCAGGCGCGCTCTTCGTCCTTATGAAGCCCCTGCTTCGCCCGCACCTTCCCCAACACAACAGGATCCACCGCCTCCAAGTGAGAAGGGTTCGCTGTCAAGGACAAGTGCATGGGGTGGCCGTCAAAGTTCCGATCCGTTGACGCGCCTAAGTGATACTTCACATCCCCCGATCCTTGCACCTGGTCAGATTGAGGATCTTTTCCCTGGAATTCATAAAAAATGGCCGACGCGGGCTTTTCCATCACGTTCGCAAGCACATTGAGCCTCCCGCGGTGGGTCATGCCAATGACAACTTCCTCAACCCCTAAGGCGGCGGAAAGGCGAAGGGCTTCATTCAACCCAGGAATCAAGCTCTCCCCCCCGTCAAGGCCAAAGCGCTTCGCAGCCGGATATTTCTTATGCAAAAATTGTTCAAAACGTTCTGCACCCAAAAGATCCTCGAGAATCTTCTTTTTCCACGCCACATCCTGAAGCGGCTCTCCAAGACCCCGTTCTCCCTCCCCTTCAATGCGCTTTTGAAGCCAAAGTTTTTTTTCTGGATCTTGAATGTGGAGGAATTCAACTCCAATGGAGCCGCAATAGGCCTGACGAAGTCGGGCCAAAATCTCACGAAGCGTGGCATACTCAAGTCCCAATACATCATCGATCAGGATGGGTCGATCATAATCTGCTTCTGTAAAGTGATAGGTTTGGGGATCAAGCTCGGGGTGGAGCTCTGGTTGCACAAGATTGAGGGGATCCAATTGCGCCACCATATGCCCTCGCGCCCGGTAAGCCCGAATGAGCCGCAAAGCCCGAATGGAATCAAGAATGGCTCCCTTTGCATCCGGTGCGTCCTGCACGGCAGGCTTCCCAGCGCCCCAACTTGGCCCGAGAAGTCCCTTGAGAATGTCAGCATCTTTTTCGTGCAAGCCCGCAAAATAAGCTCCCCAATCAGCACTCACATTTCCAGGCGCCTGCAGATAGGATGCATACAGACCCGCAATATAAAGCGCATTCTCCCCTGTCAGGAAAGATTGGCTTTCATCAGACCAAGCAGGAGACTGAGAGAGTTTCATGGGGCAGGAGATAGCTTCCAAATGATCACGTGGACGACACTGTATCATTCTTGCTGAAGAAAAAAAAGCCCGCCGAAGTCGCTATGACGTGATCACACCAGCGAAGGCGGGTGGGGACTGGGGAGATGAGGAGACAGAAGTCCCCACCCTCTGCTCCATCGTTTCAGAGTCCGGGCCGGGAGTGGAAAAACGAACAAAGCCACTCTCATCACGCGTAAATGACGTGTCATCGTACGCTGGCGGAGGAAGTTGGTTCCCCCTCCGACAAGAGGACCAGAAGCGTTCCCAACAACTACTCAAATAGCAACAGTCCCGAAAGAAATCCCCACAGGAGGAACAGAAGGTCTTCCAGCAGCTGACACAACAGTGACAGCAATAGATGCCACAAAAGTACTCCCAGCAGGTATCATATTCCACATATTTCCCAGAGGGGGCTTTGGATCGAAAGTGGCTATTGAGAGAGTGGAAGTTCTCAGCAACTGGGAACGCGCTCTCCCCAAAATCATTCCCAGACAGACGACTAGAAGACGCCGAAATGGAACACTCCCTCTCCTCAATATTCGCACATTGGGCACCACCCAGAGCGAAGAAAAAGAAGAGAAGGCAAAAAGCAACACCGGTCCAGTTCTTAAAAAGACCCTTCTGAATACTGGATACGGAATATTGAATATTGATGGGCATCCCCATTGCACTCCTATTCTGAACTGGATTGCGCATCAAATAACGTTCTTTCCATCTCACGTCAATTGAAAAGGCAGCACATTTCTTGGGACAAAGTTAGAAAGAATTTAGCCAATCGTACGCTCTTATTTTAATTTTTAGGAAAATTTGTGCTATTTTTACTTGACGTGTGCTAGCGTTTCTAGCATCCTCAATCTCGCCCATCAAACACACAGGAGATAAATAATGCGCCCTCTCAAATTTACAAGTTTAGTGGTGTTAACAATGATCGCACCCAAGGCGGTTTTTGGTGAGAAAATCCTATTCATAGAGAGCTCCCCTAGAAACGAGCAATCTCAATCTTCTAAGATAGCGAATAAATTCGTTAAAGCCTATTTAAAAGACCATCCGAAGGATACTGTGGATATTCTCAATGTGTGGAACGAAGAATTACCTGAGCTGAATGAAGATACGTTAGCAGCTAAAGATGCCATCATGAATCAAGTTCAGCCTTCGGCGAAACAGAAAGAAGCCTGGGGAAAGGTCGCAGAAACTTTTAAGCGTTTCGCAAGCGCTGACAAGTATATTATAAGCGTACCTGTGTGGGACTTCGGCGTACCCTACAAGCTTAAGCAATATATGGACATCATCACACAGCCTGGATTGACGCCTTTAGAGTCAGCCTCGAGCACCAAAGGCCAACTAACGGATAAGCCTGTCGTCCTGTTCCACTCAAGCGGGGATGATTATAGCGTAGGGTCACGAGCTGAAGATCTCAATAACAGAAAGAAGACCTTCGTAAGGAACTGGTTAAAATTCATAGGATTCAAAGATAAAGACATCAGTGAAGTTTCCATGAAGGGGGCACTTTCTCCAAAAGCGAAGGAAAATGAGCAGAAAGCGCTCACTGAAGCAGAACAACTCGCTGCAACTTGGGGGAAATAATATAACCATAAAAACACCCTATTAATTTGAAATCCAATTTGGAATTTACAGGATATTTCCGAAAAATAGAGGGAAATTTCTTATAATTTTTAGGAAAATTTTTGTGATTTCCACTTATAACACTCTCAACCCTGCATATTAAGCACATAGGAGACAAACAATGCGTCCTCTCAAATTTACAAGTTTAGTTTTGTTAACAATGCTAGCCCCTAAGGCGGTCTTTGCTGAAAGGGTACTATTTCTAGAAGGTTCGCCTCGGGGTGAACAATCGGCCTCTTCTAAAGTAGCGAAAGAATTCATTAAGGCTTATCTAAAAGTCCACCCGACGGATACCGTGGATGTGCTCAATGTGTGGAACGAAAGATTGCCTGAGCTGACTGGAGATACGTTAGAAGCTCGATACGCTATTATGAACAAAACGCAGCTTTCAGCACAACAGAAGAAAGCCTGGGAAAAGGTGACAGAAACTTTTAAGCGTTTCGCACGTGCTGACAAATATATTATAAGTGTACCTATGTGGAATTTTGGCGTCCCTTACAAGTTTAAACATTATATGGATATTGTCACCCAACCTGACATGGCATTTTTAGAAACGAAATCGGGTTCTAAAGGGCAAATAACGGATAAGCCCGTTGTCATTTTCTACTCAAGCGGCGGTGATTATAGCGCAGGAACGCCAGCTGAGAAGTTCGATCACAGGAAGCGCTTCGTAGGGAACTGGTTAAAATTCATAGGATTTAAAGACAAAGACATCAGTGAGGTTCCCATAATGGGGACCCTGTCTCCGGAAGCCAAGGAACATAAGCAAAAAGCGCTCACTGAAGCTACACAATTAGCTGAAACCTGGGGGAAATAATCACCATTATTTAAAAAACTTGTCATCCCCGACTTAGAAAGTCTCGCCCCCGACTTAATCGGGGGCATAGAGTTTCTTGACCCGGCTACGCCAGCCGCGGCGAGTCGGGGAACTTGCTTCAACACAGTTACGACTGCAGCACCCCTCCTCCCTCACACCCTTACCCCGCAAGACGCATTTTCAACGTTTCCCCAATGGTAGCTGGCGACTCAGCAATGGTCACTCCAGCACTCAGCAAGGCTTCGATCTTATGCTCAACACCGCCATGAGAACCCGAAATCACAGCTCCCGCATGTCCCATGCGCCGTCCAGGAGGGGCTGTACGCCCGGCCACAAAGGCCACAACCGGCTTGGGATTTTTACAAGACCTCAGGAAGGCAGCCGCCTCTTCTTCCGCTGACCCCCCAATTTCCCCAATCATCACAACCGCGTCTGTCCCTGGATCATTTTGGAAAAGTTCCAGGCAATCGACAAAGCTGGTGCCCGGCAGATAGTCGCCCCCAATCCCAACACACGTCGACTGCCCAAATCCAGCTGCCGTTGTTTGGGCCACCGCCTCATAAGTGAGTGTGCCCGAACGCGAAATAATGCCAATGTTTCCAGGCTTATGGATGTAGCCTGGCATAATGCCAATCTTGCACGCCCCCGGCGTAATGATGCCCGGGCAATTGGGACCAATGAGGCGGGTTTTAGAGCCCTCAAGGGCGCGCCTGACCCACACCATATCCAAAACTGGAATGCCTTCCGTAATGCACACCACAAGCGGCACTTCCGCGTCAATCGCTTCCAGAATCGCATCCCCCGCATAGGGAGCGGGGACATAGATCACAGAAGCCGTTGCTCCCGTTGTCCGCACCGCTTCCTCAACCGTATTAAAGACAGGCAGATCCAGGTGGGTCGTTCCCCCCTTCCCCGGCGTCACCCCCCCCACCATGTGGGTCCCATAAGTGATCGCTTGTTCTGAGTGGAAGCTCCCTTGAGCGCCCGTAAATCCTTGGCAAATGACGCGCGTTGACGCGTTAACGAGAATGGACATCAGGCCACCTCTTGGACGATGCGCTGAGCCGCTGCTGCAAATCCATCCACCGCAATGATGGGAAGACCGGATTTGGCAAAGATTTCTTTGCCCAGATCCACATTCGTCCCCTCCAACCGCACCACAAGCGGAATGGTCATGTTCACGGTTTTCACCGCATCCACAATCCCTTCCGCAATAATATCACACCGCATAATTCCTCCAAAAATATTCACAAACACACCGTTAACCGCTTTATCAGACAAGATAATCTTAAACGCTTTCGTCACCCGCGCCTGATCCGCCCCCCCGCCGAGATCCAAAAAGTTCGCAGGCTCCCCACCATAGAGCGTGATAATATCCAAAGTCGCCATGGCAAGACCAGCTCCATTGACCATGCAGCCAATATTGCCATGCAACTTAATGTAGCTCAGCTCATCCTCAGACGCGGTGACTTCCATGGGATCTTCTTCTGCCAAATCCCGCAGCGCACAAATGTCCGGGTGGCGATAGAGGGCACTCTCATCAAAACTCATCTTCACATCAAGCGCAACAAAATCACCTGAGGGCGTCACCACAAACGGATTCATCTCAATCAAACTGGCATCCAAAGCCATAAAAGCTTCATACACCCCCCGCACAATTTTGGCAAATGCATTTACTTGAGACCCGGTAAGGCCGAGTCCCTCCGCCAACTTTCGTCCATGAAAAGGCTGGAAACCTGTCACAGGATCAATAGCAACTTTCAAGATACGATCCGAGGCCACCTCTTCGATATCCATCCCCCCCTCCCGTGATGCGAGGAAAGTAAGACGCGCCGTCGCCCGGTCCACCAAAAGGCTGAGATAGAATTCATGAGCAATGGCGCATCCCTCCTCCACATAGACCTTGGAGACAAGCCGTCCCTCCGGTCCCGTTTGAGGTGTGACGAGCGTCATGCCTAGCATTTTTGAAGCGGCCTCTTTCACTTGCGCGGAAGTCTGAACCAGCTTCACGCCGCCCCCTTTCCCGCGACCGCCCGCATGGATTTGGGCTTTCACGACAAAAGGCGCCGTGAGGGTGTTTGCGACATCGAGCGCTTCTTGGGCTGAAAAAACCACCGCCCCCTTGGGCACTGGCACCCCGTAAGGTTGAAGCAATGCCTTGGCTTGATATTCGTGGATGTTCATGGGACCCCTCTTTTTTATTGGGCCCACCCTAAAGGCTTTTGAGGATGAGGGCAAGAATGAGGAAGAAACAATGAAGCCGAGGTAGGGAATTTTTGTTAAAAAAGACCCCGCAAAGAACGAGGCCTTCTTCAGCTTTTACCAATCTGCCGTTCTCTCTTCGAAAGATTTTTGGAATGTCCTCAATTGTTCCATCTCGTCTGGATTTGATGGAATGATGCGTGCTAACATCTTTTGTATTTAGTCTCCTTCTCTTTTTAGTCTTTGAGTTTCTCTTCGTAATATCTCTGCTTTTAAGAAAGCGCCCCCTTTTAATAAACCATCTAGAAACAAGGCGTCAGCAGGACGAGGAGGAGGAGCATAATAAGTAGGGAAGGAAAAGCTTTTTCTTTGTTGTGATTGCGTTGTCGCCAATGTTTCTGCTACCAACACTTGGCCCTCTCTTTTTGCTGCTGACATCGCTCCCGTTAGCGCTGGCGCTCGAGAAGCTGCCGCAGCGGGTTGGGGCTGAGTAGGGTCAGAAGCACGACGAGGGGACTGTCGTCCTTCTTGAATGGGTTCATCTTGTGTCGGACGGGAAGCCAAGAGAGAAGCAGGAGAGAAAATCTGCAAACTTAAGGCAAAAACTGAAACGGTGAGCAATAGCGTTTTTTGGGTCATGATACAAATCCCTTCAAAAGAGCACCCTTTTATTCAAAAAGGGGCAATTAACAACAAACTTCGACCATAAGAATTACATAAAAGTTTGTATGGTGCAACAAAAGCTTATGGCCTTCTCCACGAACAGGCTACACCCCCATCAGCTCCCGCACCGCCGCCACCGAACTCTCAAACATCACTTGCTCTTCAGGCGTTAGGGCCAGTTCAATCACCCGCTCAACCCCTTGTGCACCAAGCACAACAGGAACACCCACGTAAAGGTCATGCACCCCATATTCCCCTGTGAGGTAAGCCGCACACGGGAAGATGCGCTTTTGATCTTTGAGATAGGCTTCCGCCATGGCAATGGCGGAGGAGGCAGGCGCGTAATAGGCTGAGCCGATTTTCAAGAGGTTCACGATCTCCCCTCCCCCTTGGCGGGTGCGCCCCACAATGGCCTCCAGCCGTTCTTGGGTGGTCCACTTCATCTTCACCAGATCAGGAAGCGGAATCCCTGCCACCGTTGAGTAGCGCACAAGCGGCACCATGGAATCTCCATGCCCTCCCAAAACACAGGCCGTCACATCTTCTACCGACACCTTAAATTCTTGCGCTAAGAAGTACCGAAAGCGAGCACTATCCAGCACACCGGCCATCCCAACAACCTTCTGAGGAGGAAATCCACAGGCCTTTTGCAAAACACCCACCATCACATCCAGAGGATTCGTGAGCACAATCACAAAAGCGTTGGGACAGTGGGTTTTGAGCCCCTCCCCCACCTGCGTCATCACCTCTGTGTTGATGCTCAAGAGATCATCCCGACTCATGCCCGGTTTGCGCGGCACCCCGGCGGTGACAATCACCACATCAGCGTCTTTGAGATCTTTGTAATCGGAGGTGCCTTGGAAAGACCCGCCATAACCCTCAATGGGCCCCGCCTCTGCAATATCCAGGGCCTTCCCTTGGGCCGTGCTGTCAGCCACATCAAACAGCACCACATCCCCAAGCTCTTTCAAGCCAACGAGGTAGGCGAGCGTTCCGCCGATATTTCCAGCACCCACAAGCGCTATTTTAGGTTGGGTCATTTTCATTGCTTTCTTCTTTTATCGTTGACTATGGTGTGTCATCCCAGACTTAGACCTTCTCAGCCCCCGTCTCGCGGGGGCCTAGAAGGTCTAAGCCTGGGATGACACGTTGGTTACTTCCCCTCCAACTTCTCCCGCAAAAATTCTCCCCCCCTCTCAAGACCCCGCTCATCAATGCTGTGAGCCAGGTTGGGGAGCAAAAGTAACGTGGAGGGCACACCTTGCCGTGTCAAACTCTCATGGGCCAATTGGGAGAGATGGGCTTCAAGCACTTCATCCGCCGTTCCATGAATTAAGAGCACAGGGGGCGCTGCCACTTTCAAGACTTTGGGATCTTCCAACAACGCTCCTGAATACGCCACAACCCCTGCACACTTGGGTCGGTGAAGGGCGATATGCATACTCAACATGGCCCCTTGGGAGAAACCCACCAAAGCAAGTCGATCAGGCGCCAAGTCATACTGCTTCAGGAGTCCATCTAAATACCGATTCAACTCAGGTGTAATGGCGTGCATGTCTTTGACAAGACGGTGCACATCCCAGTCTTGCAGTCCAAACCATTGGTGTCCACCTGGCACCTCAGGGTGCGGTTTGATCCCATCAGGGGCCACAAAAACCGTATGCGGGAGCAACGCTCCCCACACATGCCCCAAAGACAGGAGATCTTCCCCATTCGATCCATAACCGTGAAGAAAAACCACGATGGAATCAGGCTTTCCGCCTGCTTGGGGAGGGAGGGTATGAGTAACAAGAGAGGGGGTCATCGTTGAGTCTCCGTCTGTAAATCCGCCAACACAAACCCCGAGAGCCAATGCCAAAGCCGGACCCAAGGGAAATGTTCTTGTTTTATAGATGAATCGCCATGCAAGCGCAATTCCAACCCCCCCCCCCCCCCCC
>JABDEE010000011.1:0-10999 GCA_013287205.1 Alphaproteobacteria bacterium | reverse complement strand
CAACAATCAAAAACAAAGGAATATCTGAGAGGGGAAGCCACAAGCCGCACACAGCCATCATCTTCACGTCGCCAAACCCCAGCCCTTCTTTTGTTCGCAAGAAAGGATAAATCTTATAAAGGCCGTATCCTAAAGCACCCAGTAGGAAGCTACTCAAAATATAGTTTCCCCCAAATCGCCACACGCCCAAGGCCCCAAGGGCAATCAGAAGGGGATCAGGCAAAATCCCTTTCCAGAAATCACTGATACTGAGCGCAACAAGGGTTATGCAGAAAACGCATCCTAGAACGAAATGAGGAGTCAACATCATTTTTGAACATACCTTTGCTATCTGCTGAGCCTTTATTTTAGAAGAGTTTTAAAAAAAAGCAATTACCTCGAAATGACTATCTTTAGAACGAAAAAGTTTTTTGTTGACATTTGAAGTATAGATCATTAAATAAAGAACGAATCTTACTCAGATTAATTTAATGGAGATATGTTATGAACCCTATGATGAATCGTTTTTTGCTACTTTCCCCTCTTCTTTTACTCGCTTCCCAAGCTGAAGCGCGTTTTACAGAATCTGAAATGGAGACTGAGAGATCAGCTTATAAAAAATTTGTATCTGACGATGAGAATTCTAGAGCTATCCTTTCTGATCTAAGAAGAGAACAGGATCTCTTCATTCGAACCAATACAATGGATGTCGCTTTCGCCCTGCGGCCCGAGCACGTAAAAGAGAGATTTGATCTAGAAGAGCAAATGTCCGCAGAACATGCTCAACAAGAATTAAGACGACGGGCATATGTGGGTGGAAACACCTCCTTGGAATTGAGCAGGGACTCGGCAAACACTCAGATTAAGGAAGCGACAAACACTCTAAAGGCTTTAGATAAGCAATGCCAGGCCTTCATCGCACAAAATCCAGAGGTTGTGGCTCTCATGGCTGCCAAGGAAGATCGCCTCAAGGCGACAGAAGAAACCCCTGCTCTTAAGGCTTTAAGGACACAGATTTCAGATTTAGAGAGAGAAGGGACCAGAGCAAACAACCAGTATCAGCAGTTCAAAGCCAAAGAAGCTGACTTTGTGAATGCTAGTTCTCGGTATGGCATGGGTGGTTATGGCTCTGGCATGTCTGCTTTGTGGCACTCTCATAACTATGGCAGCGATAGTCTTGATGCCCAGGATAATCATCGTCGTAATCAGCAGCGAGCGCAGGAAAAAGCCGAAATCAATCAAAAGATTGAGGCACTTTTAAAGGCTGAAACGCAAGGGATTGATGCACAAATTGCTGCAGCTCATTCCAAGATTACAGAAGAATTCAACACTGCCAACAGCGCTAATCGTGAGGCCTTAGGGATAACAAAAGAACATTTTGAGACAGAAGTTAAAGATCTCGAAGGAAGACTGGCTCAATTGAGAGCTTCTTTTCATCAGGCCTCTAACGAATCCAGTGGACGCTATAAAATTCTCTCAGATCGTCATAGACCCCTGATAGAAGAGTATGCAGAGATTGGAAGGGGCGTCACTCAGACATTTGGACCACTTCCCACGGTGCTCGAGTTAATTTCGCTGAATATGGCGTCTTCTGTTGGTTCCAGCTCAAGTGCGGGCGCGAATGCATCAGCGAGTGCGAGTGCAGCATCAAGCGCGAGTGCAGCATCAAACACCCAATGAATGAGTATCTAACTCTATAATTTTGGCAACTGCCCCGGTTTTCTTCTCCTGGTTTTTCCAGCGATGAGAGGCCGGGGCTTTACCGTTTATTAGCCTTTTATGCGTACACTACTCCACCATAGTGTCACGCACGAAGGCCGCCTCATGATTGCTCAGTTTATGTATGGACTGCACCCCATTGCACAAGCAGCCCTCCTTCTTATCTGCAATATTTCCATTGGACTCTTGTTTGTTTTTATGTCCAGGCGATTTCTGAACACACAAAATACCGAGGATGTTGAATTAAAGATCGGCATGTACACCCATGCCTTTGGCATCTCCGTTGCCGTCTTTTTCAGCCTCATCATTGTCACGGAATGGAATGCCTATATCCAGCTCACCCAATCCTTAAGAAGTGAAATTTCCAATCTCAATGATCTTTACCACTTATCCGACCTTTTCAATGAGAAAATCGCAACCCAAGTCCATGATAACCTGAGACGCTACGTGTCAAACGTCATGAGAGATGAATGCTACACCCTTTACGACGGCACTTACGACAGTGCGGCTGAACAATATCTCTTTGACAATCTTAAGGTTTTTCATAACGATAAAATACTCATCGCAAATGACGAACACCTCCATCGTACCCTCGAAAATATTCTCACCAATACGATCCATGATCGACGGGTGCGCATTTTTAATTCAGAATCAAACCTATCGCCCATTATGTGGGGGGTGATCATCATCTGCAATTTTATTACATTGTTTACGCTGGCTCTCGCAACCCAAGGTTCTGTGCGCATCTCGATCATCCTGCAGACCTTGTTCAGCCTGGGCGTCGGTCTCATGCTGCTTCTCATCATTATTCTCAACAAACCCTTTTATTATGGCACCTATTATGATGGAGGCATTTCCGCACGGACCTTTCAGGTCCTGCTGGATCATTGGGACAAACAGGGAGAGGTATCCTGATACCATACACATTTTCTCAACAAAACGCTTGACAAAAGGGACAGACATCGGATAAATCATCTTTCAATTGATCCTGATTTGAGGAAAAAAAGATGAAAACCTATTCGATGAAAGCGAGCGAAATCGACAAAAAGTGGCATGTGATTGATGCGACTGATCTTGTTCTCGGACGCTTGTCCTCCATTATTGCAAACTATTTACGGGGGAAACATAAACCGACCTTTACCCCCCACATGGATTGCGGTGACAACATCATTGTCATTAACGCTGAAAAGGTCCGCCTCACGGGGAACAAGCTGAAAGACAAGAAATTTTACTGGCATACGGGATATGCAGGTGGCATTAAGGAGCGGACAATGACCCAACTCCTCACCGGCAAGTACCCAGAGCGGGTCATCCATAAAGCGGTTGAGCGCATGATTACCCGTGGTCCCCTCGGACGGAAACAAATGACGGGCCTCAAGATCTATGCGGGACCAACCCATCCCCATGAAGCCCAAAACCCTCAAGTACTGGATGTAGCAACAATGAATCCTAAAAACAAAAGGAGCGACTGAGGATGGACAAAGTCAGCCTTGAAAACTTACAAACCGCCGTTTCTGACCAACCAACACAGGCACGTGAGACAATCACAAAACCTCTACCCGAGCCAAAAATTGACAAATTGGGACGCGCTTACGCAACAGGAAAGCGTAAAGACGCCATTGCCCGTGTGTGGATTAAGCCTGGCACAGGTAAGGTCACCGTCAATGGTCGCGATAACCTGGTGTACTTTGCCCGTCCCGTTTTAAGAATGTTGATCAACCAACCTTTCGGCATTGTGAATCGACAGGATCAATACGACGTTTTCTGCACCGTAAAAGGCGGCGGACTTTCAGGCCAAGCGGGCGCGGTCCGTCATGGCATCAGCAAGGCCCTCACCTATTATGAGCCAGCTCTCCGCTCCGCCTTAAAAGCAGAAGGTTTCATGACCCGAGATGCCCGTGTTGTCGAACGTAAGAAATACGGCCGCAAGAAGGCACGTCGTAGCTTCCAGTTCTCGAAACGATAATAACTTTGTCATCAACTACGGTGTCATCCCCGACTTACAAGTCCTTCATTTGCTTGCAAAGCAAATGTTTAGGACTTGTTGATCGGGGACCCAGGAGCCACATAAAAATTCTTTCATACTTTGGCTTTCTGGGTCCCCGGTCAAGGCTCTCTAAGCCTCCGACAAGTCGGGGCTAAGAGAGCCTAAGCCGGGGATGACACCAGGGGGACAAACGAGTAAATAAAAACAAAAACACATAGGCAACAACAGTGGATAAAATCAGCATTCGAGGGGGCACCCCCATCTCCGGAACCATTGAGATCAGTGGGGCAAAAAATGCAGCCCTCCCTCTGATGGCCGCGTCTCTTCTCACCGATGAGCCCCTCCTCCTCACGAACATTCCAAAGCTCTCCGACATTGCCAGCATGACAGAACTCCTCTCTCAACTGGGCGTTTCTGTCACCCTTGATGCCCCCCGCAACATGAAACTCGACGCAAAGAAGATTGCCAGCACAACCGCCCCTTACGACATCGTCCGCAAGATGCGTGCCTCCGTTCTCGTGCTCGGCCCTCTTGTGGCCCGTGCAGGAGAAGCCCACGTCTCCTTACCCGGCGGATGTGCCATTGGCACCCGACCCATCGATTTTCACCTCAAGGGATTGGAAGCAATGGGTGCTGACATTCTCTTGGAAGATGGGTATGTCCATGTCAAAGCCCCAAAGGGACTGACCGGCACAACATTTACCTTCCCCACAATTTCCGTCACAGGCACAGAAAACTTGCTTATGGCCGCAGCCCTTGCAAAAGGACAAACACGCCTCGTCAATGCAGCGCGCGAACCTGAAGTGGTCGACCTTGCCAACTGTCTCAACGCCATGGGCGCAAAAATCTCTGGCATCGGAACGGACACACTTGTGATTGAAGGCGTTGATCGCTTGCACGGCACAACCCATCATGTCATCTCAGACCGCATTGAGGCCGGCACCTATGCCATGGCTGCCGCCATTACAGGGGGAACAGTCTTGCTGAAAGGGGCTCACCTTTCTCTCATTCCCATTGTTGCAGCCCTCCTAACACGCGCAGGGGTGACAATTGAGGAAAAAGAGGAGGGTCTCCTGGTGACAGGCTCTCCCAATCGTCTTGAAGGTGTGGATGTGATGACCGAGCCCTTCCCAGGCTTTGCCACCGATCTCCAAGCCCAATGGATGGCCCTCATGAGCCTTGCCACAGGGGCATCCCTCATCACAGAAACAATTTTCGAAAATCGCTTTATGCATGTTCCTGAGCTCTGCCGCATGGGCGCAAATATCGTCATTCATGGTTCATCCGCCCTTGTCCGCGGCGTGCCCCAGCTCAAAGGCGCCCCTGTCATGGCAACCGACCTCAGGGCGTCTGTTTCTCTCGTGCTCGCAGGACTTGCCGCAGAGGGCACAACCGTCATCAGCCGCGTTTACCACCTTGATCGCGGCTATGAAGAGCTTGATGAAAAATTACGGGCTTGTGGCGCCCATATCGAACGGCTGAAGTAAAAATGGCTTACGCTCCTCTCCGCATGAAAGTAGAAGCAGATGAGGACCTCGAAGTGATCGCCGCGTGTCTGCAGGATGCGCTTATCCCCCTTGCAAGCCTCGTCTTTGATCAGAAAGAGAACTGCTTTCATCTTCTCGCCCATCGCTTTTGTTGGGAATGCGCGGAGGAAGAAGGATCCCGCGTCCTCTCCACCCTCACCTTTCAAAATGTCACAGATGTCCATCAACGAGACCTGGATCTTAACAGTCAAGAGGAACTCCTCAACCTGCTCACCATCCATCGCTTAGGCCAAGAAAATTGGATCCATCTCGTTTTCTCCGGCGGCGGAGAGGTGCGTCTCAAAATCGATCACTTCCACGGCCACCTCACGGATATTGAAGATCCCCTTCCCACCCCTCATCGACCAAATCATAGCAATATAAACGAATAGAAAAAAGCATATTTATATTGAAATATAAATTATTTATATGCTATTGTACGCTGCATCTGTTGCTCAGTTTGCCTTCTCTTAGTTGAGGGGCGTCATTTTTAAAAGGATTTATGTTATGAATAAGAAAGCTTTTTTTTCCTCTGCTTCTGCCTTTGCCTTAAGTTTGCTCATCTTCTCCCCTTCTCTCTGGGCGTCTCAGCAACAGGAAGAAGGCCTCCATCCTACGCCTGCGGCCCATCAGCTCGCGCCCGCTGCGGCAGCACCTCAAAAGCCGACTGTGGAGGAATTACGGGAATTGCTAGGGGCCTCATCAAAGGCGAATAAAGAATCAGCTGTGGTAACCATGCGGTCGGTGCAACTGACAGAAGCGTGGAAGAACGCACAAGCCAGAGTAGAGAGTGCAGAACAAGAATTAACACAAGCACAACAAAATTTAGCGCGGTACCAAGAACCAGCAAAAAGGGAGGCCGCAGTCATGCGAGAGAAACAACAGGCGTCGACCAAATTGATTGAAAAACTGAGGTTGCTCGCACAAGACCCAGAAACATTAAAAATGATGGAGGACATAAGGAGGGAAAGACCCAAACAAGGACAATAAAAACAGACAAAAAGTCCGCAAAAATAGAAGAAGCAGGCTTACCATCTAATACGTTTTCCTAACGTGACATCCCAGAGTTAGAAAACTTAATGTTTTCTAACTGTGGCTTCCCGACAAGCACTCATACTGTGGCTTTTGGCTCCCCCCATGGCGTAGGCGGGTCGCCGAAATGACAAACAATATTACCTCACTCCTTAAAAAACTGACCATGAAATCCGAAAGGAATCACATGAGGCGCGCGTACCCTTGCCAGTTCTTTAAAAGTTTTTGCATCCAGAACGAGGAGGAACGATTCTTTTTTCTGTGTGGAATTGATGACACTTAAGATAACGCCCTCATCTTCTGTCCGGCTTTGAGGATGGGGAACAAAGAGGGGTTCATTGGCATAAGCGCCTGCTTCAAACCAGGACAAGGGTTTCCCATTCACCATGTCGTGCTTCATCAGACCATCACCCCCGTCCTGAGTTTGAATCCCATAAAAATAGTGATACTCTTTACCGATATGGTGATCATTCAGGCGCGGAAACTCGAGGTTCTTCTCTGGCTGTCGATGAACTTTTGCGTGACGCGTAAGCGGGTCTATTTCTAGCCGCAGGAGCTGTGTGTTGGCTTCGATAAAGGGATAGTGGTTGATGTCATCAATAATCTTGGGGTTTGGATAAGCAACGAGGTCCACAAAGATCTTTCCCTCTTTCTCAAACCCATTCACATGATGAAAACAAAAGAAAGGATCAACGGGCGTTGAGAAAAAGCATCCTGTTGCCTTATCAATCACGTAAATGAGAGAAGGGTCTTGCCCGTACCAAGAAAAAGCTTGGATAAATCCATCAACCATGTCTCTTGGCTTCTTTGCGCGAAGGGGATAATCCACGAGCACAAGGTAGCGTCCTGCAAGAGAAAAACTGTGCATATAGGAAATGGAGGATACAGGAATGGACGCGACCAATTGTCGTTCCTGGGAGTGGGGAGGTATGCGATAAATCTGATAAGCCGTTTCAAAAAGGCCAATCTTAATCAGAAAATTCCATGTGATCCCGGTGTCAGGGTCTTTGAGGAGATGGGCCGACTCAAAACTGTAATTTTTGGGGAGGTCATCTGCATAATCAAAAAGGCCAATTGTGTTCAGATTTTTATCAAATTCGACGGGCAAAGGCACTTCTGTAAAAGCCACACGTTTGCTGTTGATTTCAGCAAGGGTTACATTGGCATTCGTGATCTCCTCGTTTTTGAGTCCGAAGAGAAAATCAATCAGAGAAAAGGAAGACGATGTTGCTTTTTGAGCGAAGCCAGCAAAATCAAATGTACAGGTTTCCTTGAATTTTCTATAAGCTTCTGAGCAAAGGAATTTGCACGTATAATTGACTGTTCCCTTCCTTATTTTAAAGGTATGGAGTTTTGCGAGTCCATCAAACCAACTGGTTACAGAACCTTGAGGGCTTTTGACAAGGGCAGGCCCATTGCGGACAAAGTCCCCTTCCACCCAATCAGGGATCGTGCCCTCAACGACAAGAGGCACATTCTCTTGTTCTTCCATGTTTTGATACAGATATAAAGGCGTGAACTTTTCTGAGTGTTGATCCATTTTTAGTTTCTCCTTTGCCGCAGCGTAAGAAGGGGACTCAAAAAAACACATGAAAGCCAAGAAAGCGTAGGAAAGGATTTTTTTAGACATTTTAACCTTTTCGGTTTGACAGGAAGCGATATATTATAGGAAAAAATCATATCATCCGCATTTTGAGAGTCAATCCTTATCAGTCGAGAGCGCTCCCGGAGGCAGTTAGATAGAGTTTGTCATCCCCTGCTGTGGCGGGGACCCAGACTTGAAAGTTCTTTTGAAAGCCTAATCACCTGGAACGAAAGACGAGTACTTTCCTAGAAAAATAAAGAATTTAAGTCTGGGTCCCCGCCACAGCAGGGGATGACACGTACGAGAGAACACAATTTATATTTGCAGAAACAAACCCTGACTATAAGATACACCAATGACAAAACTGCGACACCGCTACACCGCTACACCCGCCTCCGCTAAAGCTTCGGCGGACATCCGCCTGGCGGGCCGCTACACTGCGACCCTCCTCCGCTGCCTCATCCACCTCTACCGCTTCACTCTCTCCCCATTTCTGGGGCGACAATGTCGTTTTTTGCCCACCTGTTCCCAGTATGCACTTGACGCCATTGCCCTTTATGGGCCTTATAGAGGCAGCATTTTAGCGTTAAAACGGATCGGTCGCTGCCACCCCTGGGGCAGCCATGGCTTTGATCCCGTGAAGAAAGAGGACTCATGAGCGAAAACAAAAATTTATTGATTGCCATCTTTTTATGCATGCTCATTATGGTGGGCTTCCAGTATTTCATGCCCTCTTCGACCCCTACGCCACAAACAACAGCACAAAAAACCCCTGTTCAATCCACTCCTGCCGTTGTCGCGCCGAAAAAATTAACCCGCAACCAAGCCCTTGCCACACCCTCAAAGCGCATTGCCATCAAAAGTGGCAGCGTGAGAGGCTCGATCAATCTTGAAGGCGCCCGATTGGATGATCTCACCCTCACCCGCTATCATGAGACCGTGGATCCGAAAAGCCCAGAGATTCCTTTGCTTTCTCCCGCAAATTCCACCTCAGCCTACTACGCAGCCTTCACCTGGGGAACGACAACGCCCGGCACGTTGCTGCCCACGGAAACCACCGTGTGGGAAACAACCGACGCCCTCCTCACCCCCGAAACCCCTATTATCCTCAGTTGGGATAATGGCCAAGGTCTCCTCTTCCAACAACTCATCTCTGTTGATGACAACTACATGTTTACCATTACCCAAAAGGTCACCAACACGGGGCTGACGGCCCTCTCCCTCACCCCGCAAGGAACTCTTGCACGACGGGGCAAGCCGCAATCCTCAGGCTTCTTTATTTTGCATGAAGGGCCTGTGGGCGTCTTTGATGGCAAGCTAAATGACCCCAGCTATGATGACATTGCGAAGACAGGCACCCTCAATAATCCAAAAGCACCGGGATGGTTAGGACTCACCGACAAGTACTGGCTCACCGCTCTTGTGCCTGATCCGGCCCTTCCCGTGACCTCCTCTTATACACGCCAGGGGACAGAAGACGAGACGGTCATCACAGCTCTCTACCAGCGGGATCCACTCGCCCTCGCCCCCCAACAAACCATTGAAGTGACCAACCATTTCTTTGCAGGCGCCAAAGTCTTGCGCCTCCTCGATGGTTATCAAGAAACACTCGGCATCAACCATTTTGACTTGGCGGTGGATTTTGGATGGTTCTACTTCCTCACCAAACCTATTTTCTATGTCCTCGAATTCTTGAAAGGCTTCCTCGGCAATTTTGGTCTTGCGATCCTCGCCCTCACCGTCCTCCTCAAGCTGGCTTTCTTCCCGCTTGCAAACAAATCCTATGCCTCCATGGGACGCATGAAGGCCTTGCAGCCTGAGATTACGCGATTGCGGGAACGCTATGCCGATGACCGCATGAAGATCAACGAAAAAACCATGGAACTTTACAAGCGGGAAAAGGTCAACCCATTGGCCGGCTGTTTACCCATGATCGTCCAAATCCCCGTTTTCTTCGCCCTTTATAAGGTGCTCTTTGTGAGCATTGAGATGCGTCAAGCTCCCTTCTATGGCTGGATTCATGACCTCTCCGCTCCTGACCCCACAACCGTGTTTAACCTGTTCGGTTTGATTCCCTGGGATCCGCCTTCCTTCCTAATGCTCGGCGCCTGGCCGCTCATTATGGGACTCACCATGTTCTTGCAACAAAAGCTGAGCCCCCCTCCTGCTGACCCTGCGCAGGCCAAGATGTTCTTGCTGATGCCCGTTTTTTTCACGTACCTGCTTGCATCCTTCCCCGCAGGGCTTGTGATCTATTGGGCTTGGAACAACGCGCTTTCGATCACCCAACAGTGGTTCATCATGAAGAGGGCTGGGCTAAAAAAGGGGAAGGCGTGAACGTGTCATCCCAGGCTTAGTACCTCTTGTTCCCCAACAAAGTTGGGGACTTAGAGGTACTTGACCTGGGACCCAGAGGCCACCCAAAAATTCTTTCATACCTTGGCTCCTGGATCCCCGACTCGCCGCAGCGTAACCTCTGGCGTAGCCGAGTCAAGAAACTCTATGCCCCCGATTTAATCGGGGACGAGAGTTTCTAGTCGGAGATGACACAAGGGGGAATGACACCTGATGTGAATTAAGTTATTTAGAGGATAACAATCATTTATATGAAAGAAGATACTGATTACCCCCGCTGGCTCTTTGCCCAAGAGTGTCGATTCGTCACAGCAGCCGATAACCCGGAGGCTCTTCCCGATCTTGATCTGCCCGAAATCGCCTTTGCAGGCCGCTCGAACGTAGGCAAGTCGAGCCTCATCAATGCGCTGCTGAATCGCAACAGCCTCGCGCGCACCTCCCATACGCCAGGCCGCACTCAACAGCTCAACTTCTTTGGACTCTCAGATAAATGTTACATCGTGGATATGCCCGGATACGGCTATGCGGCGGTCTCAAAAACAAAACTCAAGGTTTTTTCCCAGCTCATCCAAAACTACTTAAAGGGACGCGCTGCCCTGAAGCGGGTTTTCCTTCTCATTGACAGCCGTCATGGCTTCAAACCACCTGATCTTGTGGTCATGGAGATGCTCGATAAGGCCGCCGTCTCTTATCAAATTGTTCTCACAAAAACAGATAAAACGCCCGCCTCAGAGCTTGAGACTCTCGTCACAACCCTGACAACAACTCTCAAAAAACACCCGGCCGCCTTCCCCACGCCCGTCCTTACGAGTTCCG
>JABDEE010000010.1 GCA_013287205.1 Alphaproteobacteria bacterium | reverse complement strand
TTTGGAAGAAAATTTTCCTGACTCCTGACCTCCTGATTTCTGACTCCTGCTACGCCATCAACCGCATCGCCGCCGCCCGCGCCTCATCCGTCACATCATGACCCGCAAGCATCCGAGCTACCTCTTCATGTCGTTCGTGTCCCTCTAAAGATCTGAGTTCCGTAATTGTTCTGCCCTCCACCACCTTTTTAAAAACAAGGAGATGCTGGGTGCCTTGAGCAGCGATTTGGGGAGAATGGGTAATGGCAAGAACCTGCATCTGTTGAGAGAGTTTTTTGAGCCGTTCTCCCATGGCAGAGGCAACCGCACCGCCGGTGCCACTTTCGATCTCATCAAAAATAAGGGTGGACACCGTACCTGATTGGGCCAGAATCCCCTTCAAGGCCAACATAAAGCGCGCCCGTTCTCCGCCAGAGGCAATGGTGTTGAGAGGCCCTTCGGGGGTGTCTGGATTCGTTTGAATATAAAACTCAATCCGGTCAATCCCCGTCTCGCGCCAGCTCTCTTCAGAAAGTTCTGCAAGATGAACCCGAAAACGCGCATGCGTTAATTTCAGGGGGTGAAATTCGCCCGTAAGGGCCATCTCTAAGGAGTGCGCCGCCGCTTGCCTTTGGGCAGAAAGCTGCCGCGCCACTTCTAAATAGGAGGTTTTCTTTTCTTGAAGAGTCGCTTCGAGAAGATATTTATGATCCTCGCCCTGCTCAAATGAGGCTAGTTCCGTTTTGAAGTGGAGGAGACAATCGGCAAGGTCCTCACAGAGATATTTACGAGAAAGCGCACGCAAACCATGGAGGCGGTCTTCCACTTTTTCCAAGGTGTGGGCTGCCTCCGCTGTATCCCGTTTGAGGGTTGTGACACTCTCAACGATATCTTGTACATCCAGAAGGGCACGATCTGTCGCCTCTAAAAGAGGTGATATTTTTTCAGGGAGGTAGCTTTGAATACGGTCTAAGCTTTTATGAGATTGGGACAAGGGGGTGATCAAGGGGGTCAAGGCTTGCTCAACAAAATGCAGCGCCTCGGAAAGCTTTGCCCCATGAGCAATCAAAGATTTCTCCTGCTCAAGATGCGCCATCTCCCCGTGTTGAGGAGAGAGCTGCTCAATTTCTTTAATCGCAAAGTGGAGAAAGGCTTGGCGTTCAGCAGAATGGGCCAGTTTTTTCTCAAAGGCCTCTAAAGCCGCGTTTGCGTCTTGGTAGTTCTTAAAAGCCCTTTGGGTGGATGTCATGTCCACCTTGCCATAGGCGTCAAGGGCGAGAAGCTGGGATTTAGGCTCCAGCAGGGTATCAAATTGTCCGTGGATTTCGACAAGCACCTGACCGAAGCGCCGCATCAGGGGTTGGCTGATGAGCTGGTCATTCAAGAAACACTGGCTCTTTCCATCGGCTTTCAGCGTCCGGCGAAAAAGAAGGGAGGCCTTATCATGGGTCACCTCCTGAAGGGTGAGCTCTTCCCAGATGGCATGGGAGGAGGGGAGCTGAAACAGAGCCGTCACGGACGCCTGCTCCGCCCCTTGACGAAGCAGTCGCGCCTCTGCGCGTGCTCCTAAGGCCAATCCGAGCGCATCCAGGAGGATGGACTTCCCCGCACCCGTTTCGCCCGTGAGGACGCACAAGCCCTCCCGGAAATCAATCTGGAGGGTGTCAATCAGGACAATATTACGGATGACAAGGGTTTCAAGCATGGGGAGTAATGAGTATGGCAGAAGGGTCAGAAAAGCGTGTCATCCCAGGCTTAGTACCTCTTGTCCCCCAACTTTGTTGGGGGCGTAGAGGGACTTGACCTGAGACCCAGAGGCCCAGGTAAGAAAGAATTTTGATGTGGCTCCTGGGTCCCCGGTCAACAAGTCCTAACATCTCCAACAAGTTGGAGATGAAGGACTTGTAAGCCGGGGATGACAGTGAGGGTGTTCTCATGCCAATTCCTCACATAGAGAAGGTGCAGAGAAAGAGCGGGGCACAGCAACCCCCAAAGCCTCATAAGCACGTACGGTGAGCATGCGGCCCCGGGGCGTGCGCTGGATATACCCCTGCTGAAGCAGATAGGGTTCAATCACATCCTCAAGCGTGTCCCGTTGTTCCGCAAGAGCCGCTGCAAGGGTTTCAAGGCCGACAGGTCCCCCGTCAAAATGGTGCGCAATATGTTTGAGATAACGATGATCCATGGCATCCAGACCATGCCCGTCAACCTCCAGCTGGCGGAGAGCATGATCTGCAAGGGGGGCGGTAATTTCAGAGGCCCCCCCCACAATGACAAAATCCCGAATGCGCCTGAGGAGCCGCAGGGCAATCCGCGGGGTGCCGCGGGACCGTTTTGCAATTTCCATGGCGCCCTCTTCAGACAAAGCAATCTGAAGGGCATGGGCCCCCCGGATCAGAACGCATTTGAGTTCTTCAGGCGTGTAAAAAATAAGACGCACCGGAATGCCAAAGCGATCCCGTAAGGGTGAGGAAATGAGACCTGATCGCGTGGTCGCCCCCACAAGCGTAAAGGGCGGAAGATCAATTTGGACGGAGCGGGCCGCCGGGCCCTCCCCAATCATGAGATCCAGCTTATAGTCCTCCATGGCGGGATAGAGAATTTCCTCCACATCCGGTCGCAGGCGGTGGATCTCATCGATAAATAAAACGTCATAGGGTTGTAGATTGGTCAAGAGGGCGGCCAAGTCCCCTGCGCGCCCAATCACAGGACCTGACGTTGCACGCAGCCCCACGCCCAACTCACGGGCAATAATTTGGGCAAGGGTCGTTTTGCCAAGACCGGGGGGACCATAAAAGAGGACATGATCCATGGCCTCCCGCCGGGTTTGGGCCGCTTCCACAAAGATCCGTAAGTTCTGCCGAGCCTGAGCTTGCCCCACGAATTCGTCCAAGCGTTGGGGGCGCAAGGAAATTTCAGGAAGATCCTGATTTTCTGCAGGGGCAACAAGACGGGTCATGTGCCACTCCGAGACAGCAGACTCAACCCCTGACGGATGAGATCATTCAAAGACAGATCAGACTCAAGCCGACTCAAGGCGGTGACCGCTTCAAGGCGGCGATAGCCTAGATTTACAAGGGCTGACACCGCTTCCTCAAGCTGAGGCGCCAGGGAGGAAGGGTAAGACAACACCTTGCCCCCCATCAGACCCTGTGTCTCAGGAATTTTATCTTTGAGCTCCGTCATCATGCGGGTCGCAAGCTTCGGCCCCACCCCTTCTGCACGGGTGAGCATCGTTTTGTCTTGCGCCCCAATGGCCTGATAAATATCAAGAGGAGAAAGGGCTGAGAGAAGGGAGAGGGCCATCCGCATCCCCACCCCTTGCACGGTGATAAGAAGGCGGAAACAGGTTTGCTCTTCTTGGGTCTCAAATCCGAACAGCTGAAAACTCTCCTCCCGCACGACCGTATCAATGTAAAGCGTCGCACGCGTGCCGGGAGATCCAAGACTTCCAAGCGTCCGGGAGGAGGCCGAGACAAGATACCCCACACCATTCACATCGATAATAAGGGAGGTATCACTGAGGGTGTCAATCACACCCGTTAATTTTGCAATCACTGAAGTCCCCTCAAAAGAATGTAAGAGAGTCCTCCCACTCTTGATCTCACTCTACCTCATGATCAGAGCCCTTGTCACCCCTGAGGTGAGGCACACCTCTTCCTGTTAGAGGTGCCCATAAGGCATCTCCTGGGCTTATCCCAAAAGCTATTTAGGTGCTGCTGCTGCAGGGGAAGCGCCAGCTGCTGCCTGCTGAGGCGCTAATGTTATTGCCGACTTGGGAGTAGGCCATTGTAACTCCATGTGACGAACGATCTCTCCTCCTCCGTCGTTTGTCTCTGTGCTGTTTTCCGGGGCTTTCTGGGCGCGTAGGAAATGTCTGGCCCAGGTCTTTATTGAGTCGCGAAAGGGATTCGCTCCGTGACTCATAAGATCCGCTAGGGTCCTTAATGTCTCATCAACATTAGCAATGGACCGTCCTGAACCTGCAGCTTTCAATTCCTCATTGAGCCTCCTAAGTTCATCATGGTTTGCCTTATACCCATACCCCCCACATGCGAGACCACTCATCATACAGGAAGCTGCTTCTTCGTCCTTAAATTCTCTATATAATCTGTCGTTCTCTTCCCTTGCAGCTTGAGGGTTTGGGGGAAAATTAAACCATCCCTCGTGCATCGCAATAACTTTAAGGGTCCTCATTCCGCGTACGTTGCAGCTACTAGCATCTTCAAGTAATTGTTGCGCTGCAGCAGGATTTGCTGGACCCCACAGGCCCCCCCGATCTAAGTTGACGAGTTTAAAAAGTGTCGCATAGGGGCGACCTCTGGCTACCGCCTCCTCCGTTGTCTTCTTTTTATTTGGAGAAGATTTTGCCGCAGCGCTAGAAGAGGATGCTGCTTCCGCACCTACATCAGCAGCCAAGAGAGTGGAAGGAGAGAAAATAAGCGCACTCAAGGCAAGGGCTGAAACAGTGGACAAAAGAGTTTTTTTGATTGTAAACATTTATATATATCCTTTTTAGGTCCTCTGTGTCATGAAGAGGAAAAATTAACATCAATATCAATATAATGTTAAAATGCTATTTTACAAGAAAATTTTAATGCTCTGGGGTGAGGGGAGAAAGGAAGAAGGGGCTACAGTCAACTTTGGGCAAATTCTAAAAGGGGCATAATATTTCCTCGATCCGCCTCTCTAAGGGCCTTGATATAGATCATGCGCGTCTGAGTGGGAGAGAGAAGGTCGTCACGTCCCCATGAAAAGCGCTTAGCCTGATAACGCGTGAGGAGGAGGTCCGTAAAGATTCTCCCATGACGCCCATTACCATTGGAAAAGGGGTGGATCAAAACCATTCTGTGATGCAAGCGAATAGCAATTTCCTCAAGAGGAGAGGAGCGATAGTCCAATTGGGCTTGTACATCTCCACATAACTTGAGCAGTTCTTGAGGGATTTCGTGCGCTGGCTCTCCTATATTCTTGAGTGTTTTTCGAAATTGCCCTGCCCATCGCCAGGTCTCGCCGAACATTTTAAGATGAAGACGCTTAATACTGTCGAGAGTGAGAAGATCATCATGAGGAGTTCCAAAGGCCCATTTCTCAGCTTCAAGAATATTGAGTTGTTCCCATGCATTAAGCTCAGTTTGAAAAGAAATGTGCTTCGGGAGAAGACCCTCCAATTCATCTCCATCAATGGGTGTTGCTCCTTCTGGATAGCTAAATTGCATTTAGAGATCCCACAGTTTTTTTGGAGTTTCTAAAAGTTCTGATACAAGATGCGCGGTTTGCTCTTCCACTTCTTCTGCAGAAAGAGATTGGTTTTCCAGGGCCATCTGGTGAGAGACGTAGGCGACTTTCTCTTGTGCGATTTGTTGAGCCTTTCCTTTTAAAAGATCCTCAATAGGTTTCTCTGGGATAAAGGCATATTCGAGACGACATCCTAATTTTTCTGCCGTTAGTCTCAATGTTTTAAGTGTGACCTGATTAGAGATTTCTCCTATTTCAATTTCATGAATGCGGGATTGGCTCACACCCATTTTTTTCGCAAGCTGCGCCATCGTCATGCCAAGAGCCTTGCGCATGGTACGAACCCACCCTTCAGGAGGCACAGAAAAAGAGTTCACTTTCTTCAAAAGTTGTTCTCTTTCCAGATTTTTGAATGTCTTTTTCATATAAATATCAGGTTTGTCCTATTAATGACTCATCAAAATATAAGATATATCATATATTTTTGCAACAAAAAAATAGGAAATTTCAGATATTTATCCATGTGGAATGAATCAAGAAGGAGCGTAGTTCTAAAGAAAAGCGGGAGCTTGCGAATAAGGTCCCGTTTTTCATCTTTATCTCTCGACACATACGGCAAAACACTCCATAAAATAGGGTTTCTTAAATTTTGCGAAAAAGGACGCCGTCATGGCTTATGCGACGCTTAAAAAGAGGGTGACGCCAGCGAATCAAAATCCTCGTCCGTATTCAGAAGCCCAGGCTTGGTTTGTTTGGAGCTTTGCGGCCCTTTTTTATATGTACCAAATTATCTTGCGGATTTCCCCAGGAGTAATGGCCGATGATTTGATGGGCGAATTTGGCGTTGAGGCTTGTGCTCTCGGAGGGCTCGCCGCCTGTTACCTCATGACCTATGCGACCCTTCAAATTCCAGCGGGTCTTGGCTTGGATAAATTTGGTCCGACCCGTCTGTTGCGTTATGCTGTTCCTGTGTGTGTTTTGGGG
Organism: Alphaproteobacteria bacterium; assembly: GCA_013287205.1. Taxonomy (GTDB): domain Bacteria; phylum Pseudomonadota; class Alphaproteobacteria; order UBA9655; family UBA9655; genus UBA9655. The sequence continues at coordinate 25,917 of JABDEE010000010.1, read as the reverse complement.
ACGCTTATCTTTAGTCTCTCCAATTCCTTTTACCTCGCCTGTTTTGGGAGGTTGCTCATTGGCGTTGGCGCAACTTGCGGGTTTTTAGGGACCCTGAAGCTGGGGAGCCTATGGTTTACCCCTCAAAGATTCGCGCTTGTCGTCGGCATGACCATGGTGGCAGGAACCGTAGGGGCAACCTTTGGGCAAGCCCCTCTCGCTTACTTAATCGGGATCCTTGGCTGGCGCGAAGCGCTTCTCTATGTCGTTGCCCCCATTGGCATGATTCTCTCAGCAGGAATTTGGCTTTTTGTCCGGGATACGCCCCCTGCAGGGCCTCGGTCCCCCATTCAACCAGCAGATACGAGTTTATCCACTCTTTTTGAGCAACTCAAAACCATCGCCCTTAATTATCGTATTTGGCTCATCGGATTCTATGGGGCGTTGATGTATGCCCCGATTCTGGTGTTCGTCGATCTGTGGGGGGTGTCTTTTTTGACAAAAGTCTACGGAATTGACAAAGCTACGGCAGGATCAATGACAACGATGTACTACATAGGGATTGGTATTGGATCCCCCCTTGTTGCGACAATTGCGGATTCGATTGAAAGATATAAAGCCCCCATGATTATCTCTGCAATCCTCTCCATCGCGTGCATGAGTGTAGCCATCTATGTGGGGCATATTCCTCTGCCGGTCATGTATGCTCTTCTTCTGATGGCGGGAATTGTGTTTTCAGCACAACCCCTTATCTTTGCAGCTGTGTGTCCCCTCACCCCGCAGGCAAGTCACGGAACGGTCATTAGCTTCACGAACATGGTGGTGATGGGCATGGGACTGATCCTACAATTCCTCGTGGGATGGCTTCTCGAACAAACATGGGCAGGCGAGATCTGCAATGCCATCCCCCACTATAGCATCGAAGAATACCGCTATGCCCTCCTGAGCATTCCTGTCGGATTGTTCATCGCTCTTGTGATTGCCCTCTTTATCCCAGAGACATTCCCCCGGACGACGAAGAAAAAGTAAGAGGGGGCGCCCCGACGACGCCAAAGGAAAGAGAGTCAAGAATAATATGTGATACGACAGGGTCTGTCTGTCGTAACAAATCCCCTTTTCTGTTTTATATTAAAAAAGTTTGCGTTTTTATAATGTGTTGTGCTATGAATGCATTTGTTGATGTGTGTGTAGTAATTTTTGAATAGGAATAGTAATGATGAAAACAGTAATTTTAAAGACACTTGTAGGAAGCGCAGTCCTTGCGCTTCTTTTTGCACCTCCTGCACAAGCGGGAAACTTTACGGACGATGGAGGGGAAACGGATAGTTCAAGATCAATAAGCTCTTCAGATTCCAGAGTTTCTCCAGAAGAAGAGACGGCGTTATGGAGGGAAAGGATGAAAACTTCATATGAATGTTCCATGATTAACGGCGCGCAATACATTACGCTTCCTATACAATACAGGCTGATGGCTGATACTATTTTAATGAAGACGGTCGGGAAAGGCGTGCTTGTAAAGGCGAGTCAGGAGTTTAAAGAAAAATTTATGGATGGTTTCAAAGAAGAAGCCACTAAAAAGGCGGCTAGCATGAACGCTGAAGATAAAGTTAAATGGGGTCTCAATTTTCAGCAAGCTTTTCATCAGCTGCGTCAAGCTTGGGTCCAGCTCATAAATATAAATTCGTAAAAAAGTGCCCTCGACTTACAAGCTCTTCATTTGAACACCAAATGTTAAAGCTTGTAAGCCGAGAGGGCTAAGACTCCTTATTGCTTTTTATCGGAAGAGGTCTTCTTTTCTTCTTCTTTCTTCTCCCCTTTGAGTTCTTTTTCAAGCTCCTCAGAAGACAAGTACCCAGGCACAACTTTCTTTTGATTAATAATCAGTGTGGGCGTGCCCGTGATGCCAATTGTTTTGGTAAGCTTCATAAGATGCTCAATCCGCTTTTTAACCGCAGGGCCCTTCATATCCGCTTTGAATTTTTTTGTATCAAGGCCTAAGGATTTTGCGATCTTCATGAGTTTCTTTTCAGAAGCGGGCTCCTCAAGCGCAAAAAGAGCCTTCTGAAATTCGTCGTACTTGCCTTGCGCCTTTGCAGCAAGCATCGCCTGCACGGCCAGGATCGACTGAGGACCCATAATGGGAATATCGTTCAACAGGACTTTAAGGTCCTTATTCTTCTCCACAACAGGCGTGAGCTCTTTATGAAACTTCCTGCAATGCCCACAATAAGGATCAAAGAAAACAACGAGTGATTGAGCACCCGCTACATTTCCCAAGAAAGGCGTCTCTTTGTCGTTAAAGAGAGCTTCCATCTGGCCTTGAACGGCAGTTTCCATTTTCTTGATTTCTTCTTGTTGCTGCTTTTCGGCGCCCGCTTGAAGAGACGTCATCACAACGTCCGGATGGTTCACTAAGAATGCGGTGATCAGGACATCCAGTTCTTTGATTTGAGCCGGTGTAAACGCGGTGGATGCAGGAGCCTTTTCTGCAGGTTCTGCAAGAAGAGACGTATTGGCAAGTGTCATGGTTGCAAGTGAAACGCAGAGAAGAAGGCGTGAGTAAGAGAGTGTCATGGTTCATATCCTTTCATGGTGATAGGGTGCATAATATATGGTTATTAGGTGTCAGGAAACAGAAATCATGGATCAGGATTGTATTTTCTGACTCCTGTCTCCTGTCTCCTGACTTCTGGTAGAAACCATTTTCTTCTTAATCTCCCCAATCGCCTTGGCGGGATTCAATCCCTTAGGACAGGTCGTGGTGCAGTTCATGATGGTATGGCAGCGGTAAAGTTTGAAGGGATCGTCGAGGGCATCAAGCCTCTCAGGGGTGGCCTCATCTCGGCTATCTGCCATCCACCGGTAGGATTGCAGGAGGGTTGCGGGGCCTAAATATTTATCCCCATTCCACCAGTAACTGGGGCAGCTGGTCGTGCAACAAAAGCAGAGGATACACTCCCAAAGTCCATCGAGCTTTTCGCGTTCCTCAGGACTTTGGAGGCGTTCTTTGTCAGGGGGAGGAGCGGTTTTTGTCTGGAGCCAAGGTTTAACAGAGGTATATTGAGCGTAAGCAAAGCTCAAATCCGCCACCAAATCTTTAATCACATAAAGATGGGGGAGGGGAGTGATTTTGATCTTCTCGGCACACGCTGCAAGGGGCTTAATGCAAGCCAGTGTATTGGTGCCATCAATGTTCATGGCGCAAGACCCACAGATTCCCTCCCGGCAAGACCTGCGGAAAGTAAGGGAGGGATCGACCTCATTCTTAATTTTAATCAGCGCATCCAGCACCATCGGGCCGCACGCATCCATGTTAAGCTCAAAGGTGTCGTAGCGGGGATTGGCATCTGAATCCGGGTCATAGCGATACACTTGGAAGGTCCGCATATGCGGACTTTGGGTTGGAGAAGGGTATGTAAATCCCTTTTGAACACGAGAATCAGGAGGAAGGCGAAAGTGGGTCATGGGTGCCTATGATTTTACAAGATGAAGCTTTTTATAGACATTTTGACGATGGCCAACATGAATCGCCACAATGGTTAATTTGTCATCATGAATTTCGCAAATCAACCGATATTCCCCGACTCGATAGCGCCATACGCCTCGCATACCAGAAAGAGCATAGCCGAGACGACGCGGATACGGCTCCCTTCGAAGTGTTTCATCAATAAAATGCCGGATTTTAACATACGCAGGCCTATCGAGCTTTTTAAATGATCGATTTGCATGTTCCGTATATATGATGTCCCATTTAATGGGTGGGATGGGTTTCTTCATATTGTTTTTTTACTTCCTCCCAAGGAATTAGCTTTTCTTCTCCACTTTTAACGCGCTCTAAGATTTCGATAGCTTCGAGAAGATCCTCCCGGTCCTCTAAAATTTCTGCCAAAGCATCGAGAGCATATTCATTCTGTGGGATGTGTGCTTTCCCTGCGAGAAAAGCAAGACGCTCACCGAGATCAGTTGGGATAATAAGGTTCATCATAGTTACTCCTCCTTATCTTTTAATTGTACCATAAATATACATTGCCTCGCAACTTTTTAATAAACACGCGGCTTCGGGGGAATGACCTCAACCTCAGGGGTGAGGGTGTACAGATGGACGGGGCGGTAAGTGAAGGAAACCGAATCGCCTTTGAGATGCGCAATCGTATGGGTGAGCCAATTCACATCATTCCGCTCCGGATAGTCATCACGGGCATGGGCACCGCGGCTTTCTGTGCGGTTAAGGGCAGATTCAATCGTGACCAGGGATTGTTGGATGAGGTTCTCCAGCTCAAGCGCCTCCACCAAATCACTATTCCAGATCAAGGAAGTGTCGCTGAGATGGATGTCCTGATAAGAGGCCGCGATTTCTTTGATTTTGTTGATGCCCTCTTGAAGGTGTTCGGCTGTGCGAAAGACGCCGCAGTGCATCTGCATGGCCCGTTGGAGATTGAGCCGTATGTCTGCCACTTTCAAGGATCCTTTGGCATGGCGAAGAGAATCAAATTTTGCGATAATCGCTTCCCCATCAGAAGGGCGCAGAGGTTTTACCTTGGCTCCTTTCTCAATAAGTTCGCGGGCTCGGATAGCCGCAGCACGACCAAAGACCACGAGATCCAAAAGAGAGTTGGTTCCTAAGCGGTTCGCCCCATGGACAGACACACACGCGGCTTCGCCAATCGCCATGAGACCCGGCGTCACTTGTTCTGGGTTTTCAGGAGTGGGATTGAGGACCTCTGCAAAGTGGTTGGTCGGGATCCCGCCCATATTATAATGAACTGTGGGAATCACAGGGATGGGGTCTTTTGCCGCATCGACGTTTGCAAAGATACGAGCAATTTCCGTAATGCCGGGAAGGCGATGATGGGCCTCAGGGTCCAAGTGTTCAATATGAAGGTTCACGTGGTCCTTCAGGGGGCCTACCCCCCGTCCTTCCTTAATCTCAACCGTAATCGCTCGACTGACCACATCCCGTGAGGCGAGATCTTTCGCAACAGGGGCATAGCGTTCCATAAAACGTTCACCCTCGCTGTTAGTAAGGTAACCCCCTTCGCCGCGCGCGCCTTCTGAGAGTAAACAACCCGCACCATAAATGCCTGTGGGGTGAAACTGAACAAATTCCATATCCTGGAGAGGTAGGCCCGCACGTAGGATCATGGCATTCCCATCTCCTGTGCAGGTATGGGCAGAGGTGCAGGAAAAGTAGGCCCGTCCGTAGCCGCCTGTCGCCATGACGACAATATGAGCTGCAAAGCGATGGAGGGTACCGTCTTCCAAGTTCCAAGCCATCACCCCACGACACACCCCTTCTTCATCCATGATGAGATCCAGGGCGAAACACTCATTGAAAAAGGTGGCGTTGTGCTTAAGAGATTGTTGGTAGAGGGTGTGCAAAATCGCATGACCCGTGCGATCCGCAACCGCACATGCCCGGTGGGCCATCTCCTTGCCATAATCCAACGTGTGCCCCCCAAAGCGTCGCTGATAAATTTTCCCCTTTTTGGTGCGGGAGAAGGGCACCCCCATATGCTCGAGCTCAATCACAGCAGGAATGGCATTCCGGCACATGTATTCGATGGCGTCTTGATCCCCCAGCCAGTCCGATCCCTTCACCGTATCGTACATATGGAAGCGCCAGGTATCACCATCTCCCATGTTGTCCAGGGCTGCACTGATGCCGCCCTTGGCAGCAACCGTATGACTCCGGGTGGGGAAGACTTTAGTAATACACGCGGTTGTCAGGTTTTGAGCGGCCATGCCCAAGGTTGCCCGCAAACCAGCCCCTCCGGCCCCCACAACGACGACATCATAGGTATGGTCAATGATTGTGTAGCCCTTCATGAGATGAGGTAGACTTTCAAAATGGCTGCAATGCCGAGCAGCGTGAAGAGGACACTCACCCCGTTGGTCAGCCAAATCAGAGGACGTGGCTGTTTAACATAATCCTCCCAAATCACCTGCATGCCCAAAGCACCATGGTAGAAAACCAAAGCGACAAAAAGGGAGGCAAAGGTCGCATGCCAAGGAGAGGTCAGCCATGTTTGTACTTGGTCAAAAGGAGCAGCAAGGAGAATCACAAAGGAGGTGACAAACCACAGGCTTAAAGGAAGAAGGAAAACGGCCGTGATACGTTGGGCGAGCCAATGGAAGAGAGCGGGCTTCATAACCAAACCTCCTCACAAAAAATCCCGATCATCCAGGCGAAGAGGGTGAGAAAAAACGACCCTCCCACAACAAGCCATCCACTGAAGCGAACGGCGGGGAGCGTGTAGCCATATCCTCTGTCCCACCTCAGGTGACGCAGTCCATTACAGAAGTGATAGAAGAAAGAGAAGGACCACCCCAGCAAAACAATAAGCCCCACGGGATGCAGAAAAAAATCTTGAAGCTGCTCGTAAGCGTCACGTCCGCACGCAATAGCCACAAGCCATAAGACCCACAGGAAACTCCCGCCATAGAGCACAATTCCTGTTGCCCGGTGAAGGATGGAGAGCACAGAGGTGATCTGGGGTTTATAGACGCCTAAGTGGGGAGATAAAGGTCTCGGTCGCTTCGGAGGGGTCGTCATAAGGGGACCTTAAGTGGTTTTTATTCTTGTTCCACAAGGTAGCGTAGGGATTGGGGAGAGTCAATGTTGGGAGGGGAGTGTAATTCATATTGTAAGAACAGAAGACAACCACAGAGGAAGCTCTTTTTCCGTCAACATATGCGCATTCGTGGATTCGAGCAGGTGGGTATAATTTATGGAATTATCAAGGACAATCATGTAGTCAGCTATTTCGAGAAGGATGGGAATATGATTTAAGCTCCTTTGATAGCGTCTTAAAATATCCTCTAATGGGATATCATGGCCACCACTCTCTTTCCTTTCTTGTACGCGTGTTACACAGGTATTTTCGTCTTTCAGCCCTATAAACACAACGCCCATCATCCACCCGCTGGCTTTGAGCCTGTGCGCAAGGCGAAGATAATGTGATCCAGAAAGAGTTGTTTCCACTGCAAAACTTTTCTGCGTATCTACAAGATGGTTGATTGTTTGGAGAATATGCTTGCCAGCAGTTAAAGGTGATACAGGAAGGGAAGTGTAGGGCTCAATAAAATGATCGGGGTTGAGAATAGGAATATCGCCGATCATCGCACGGTTGGGAGGGAGTTCAGCCCACGTAGACTTCCCCGCGCCATTCGGTCCTGCAATCAGCCAAAACCAGGGAGAAACCTCAGAGTTGGTAGAGATGATGGATTTCTGCTTTCGAGACTTTAACCGCATACCGTGTTCCATCAGCTAACTCTTTAACCAGAATCTCTTTTTCCACGTAGTAAATAGGATTCCCCATCGCTTTATGTTTTGAAATTGCGGCCTTAGCTGCCTTACGACCGTTGCGAACGATGCGCTGTCCAAAGGGGCTCAGAGGGGTTTCTTTTGAAAAATATCCCACTTTGCGAGCGGTTGTTTGAGTTGTCATGTGCACTCTCCTTGTTTAGCAGTATACACAAAAGTTAGCTTTTTGTACAAGAATTAACAGATGGCCATTGCCCACGAAGTGCTAATTCCTGATCGCATCCCACACCCTCTCCGCAAATTCTTTATAAATCTTCGCCTGAGGGGTGTCCGGTGCAAGGGGCGTTCCTTTTTCTGCAGCCTCCCGAATATCCATGTGCAAAGGGATCGCTCCTAAGAAGGGGACGCCTAAGAGAGCTGCTTCTGCTTCAACACCGCCATGCTCAAAAATATCAGACCGTCCTTCGCAATGGGGACACAGGAAATAGCTCATATTCTCCACAAACCCAAGAACAGGAACATTGACTTTCAGGAACATCTCATAGGCTTTGCGCGCATCTGCTAAGGCCAAATCCTGAGGAGTGGAAATAATGATAGCGCCTGACACCTTTACCCGTTGCGCGAGACTCAAGTGGATATCTCCCGTCCCCGGTGGTAAGTCAATGATAAGAACATCAAGATCACCCCAATTCACTTGCCGCAGCATTTGCAAGAAGGCGGTTTGTACCATGGGGCCGCGCCAGATCACCGGCGCTTTTTCATCCATCATAAACCCAATGGACATGGCTTTCAGGCCATGGGCCTGAATGGGATTCATGGTTTTGCCATCGTCAGAGGTCGGTTTTTCATTGACGCCCAGAAGTCGGGGAAGAGAGGGCCCATAAATATCCGCATCCAAAATCCCAACCTTAAGCCCTAGAGAATGAAGGGCGCAGGCGAGATTAACCGCTGTTGTGGATTTACCAACGCCCCCTTTACCAGAGGCAATGGCGATAATGTGGCGCACCCCTGGTAGACCTTCCTGGGAGGGGGTGTGGGCTTTGGGTTTGCGGGAGGCCGTGAGAACAATCTGCACATCGGTAATACCAGGAAGCGTATTCAAGCGAGCGGCGGCTTGTTCTTTTATCTTCAGTCCTGCTTCCATATAGTCTGTCTCAACCTCTAAAGAAAAGGAGACGACGCCGAGGTCGCTGACTTTGAGACCCTGCACAAGGCCACTTGTCAGGATATCTTTTTGAGACAAGGGGTCTATAATTCGTTGAAGGGTGGAAGAGACTTGCGATATTAAAGTCACCACTGAACCTGATTGCGTGGAGGAGATGGTGCATGTTATACTCCCGCCGTCCATGAATGGAAAGGGCGTAGGAATGAGTTGGAATAATGACGAGGGACCTTGGGGACAAGGAGGAGGGGAGGACCCTTGGAAAAAGAAAAAAAATCGGGCGGACCCTGATATTGACTCTCTTTTGAAAAAAAGCCAGGAAAACATCAAAAAGATTTTTGCCAGTGGTGGCAACGCCAATAATAACAAGCTGCTGATAGGGGCTGCAGGCGCTCTCTTTGCCCTGTGGGCACTTACAGGCATTTATACCGTTCAACAAGATGAAGAAGCTGCTGTCCTCCGGTTTGGGAAATGGGTACGAACCGCAGAGCCGGGTCTTAACTATCATTTGCCGATTCCCATCGAGACAGCCATTGTGCGCAATGTGACCTCCATTAATATCCTCACCAATACAAGTGGGAATGGCCAACTGGCGACCACTGAAGGGTTGGGAGGGGAGGGAGCTCTCATGTTAACGGGAGATGAAAACATTGCCGATGTTCAATTTGCTGTGAACTGGCGAATTAAAAGCTTAGGCGATTTTCTTTTTAACGTTGAATCGCCAGAAGCAACCATTCGTGCCGCAGCCGACAGTATCGTGCGGGCCGTAATTGCCCAAACTCCCATTGCCCGTGTGCTCTCGGAAGGGCGGAGTAACATTAATATTCAACTGAGGGAAATGCTCCAGAAACTTGTGGATGATTATAAATTGGGCGTTGAAATTTCTCAGGTCGAACTTTTGAAAGTCACGCCCCCCACCAGCGAAGTCAACGATGCCTACCTGGACGTGCAACGTGCCAAGGCAGATATGGAGCGCAAACGGAATGAAGCAGAATTCTACCGCAATTCCATTGTGCCCGTCGCCCGGGGTCAAGCGAAGAAGATTGTCCAGGACGCAGAAGGGTACAAGGCAGAAGTCGTGGCGGATGTAGATGGAGAAACGGCCCGCTTCCAAGCTGTTTATGATCAATACAAAACAGCACCGGATGTAACAAGGACGCGACTCTACATCGATACAATGCAAGCGGTTCTTCAAAATACATCAAAGCTTATTACATCTGGTGGAGGAAGCCAAGGAGTATTGCCCTACCTTCCCTTGCCCGAACTCAGTCGTGCTAAGCCAAAAACAGAAGAGGTTGCCCAATGATTTCGCGCTCACTCATTGTCTTTTCCATACCTCTTCTTGTGCTTGGGTGTATCCTGATGGGATCCCTTTTTTGCGTGCAACAAACGCAGCAAACCCTTGTGCTGGAGTTTGGAAAATTGATCCGCGTGATTAAAGAACCCGGTCTCTATGTCAAGATCCCCTTTCTCCAGAATGTACGTCATTATGATAACCGTATCCTGGATTTTGACCTTTCAAAAATCCCTGCAACCCTCGGAGATCAAAAACGTCTTCTTGTGGAAACCTTTGCCCGTTACCGCATTGTGAATCCTGCTCTTTTTTACCGAACAGTGCAGAATGAAGAGGGGGCAACCCAACGCTTGCGGATTCTCAATCAATCGATTGCTCTCGGGGTGTTAGGGCAAGTAAAGCTCACAGACGTGCTTTCTCCAAAAAGAAGCGAGATTGCCCATATTATCCGTGATCAAATGAATCGAGCCGCAAAAGCCTTCGGCATTGAAGTGGTCGACGTACAGTTGCGGGGTACGGATTTGCCTGTGGAAAACAGCGAAGCCATCTTTAATCGGATGATTAGTGAAAGAAAACAAGAAGCCCAAGAATTCCGATCGCGGGGAGACGAAATTTCGCAAGAAATCAAGTCAACGGCCGATAAAGAGCGTACCATTATTCTGGCAGAAGCCCGGAAACAATCCGAAATCATCCGCGGAGAAGGGGATGCGTACGTGACGGGAAAAGCCGCTGGCATCTATGGAAAAGATGTGGAATTTTTCAATTTTTACCGGTCACTGAAAGCCTATAAGGAAGCGCTGACAGCAGAGACCACAACCTTTGTGCTCTCGCCAAAGGATCCTTTTTTCAAATATTTTAATCGCTAAGGAAGATAGTGTAGCGGTGTAGCGGAAGGGGGTTGCGTATGAGAATGAATGTCAATACAAAAGAATGCATATATCAAAAAATTATGGAAATGAGCCAATGCTGAAGAAAATTTTATTAGTTGCAACTGCGACACTGCGACACCGCTACACCGCTACACTATTAGCGCTGCTCTGCCTTACCACCGCTCCCCTGTCTGCAACATCTGTGCCGCCTACATTTGCCAATATTATTGTGCCCTTGCTACCTGCTGTTGTGAATATTTCAACCACAACAACGCTGACACGGGGACGAGGAGGCGACGGAGGGCAGTCTTACGACTTTCAGAAAGGCTCACCGCTTGAAGATTTCTTCAAAGATTTCATGGATCAGATGCATTCTGAGGCGGAAGGGCCACGCAATATCACCTCCTTAGGATCCGGCTTCATCATTAGCCCAGATGGATACATTGTCACCAACTATCATGTGGTGGCGGATGCGGACCAAGTCACGGTCATTCTGAAAGATGGGGTGGAGCTCAAAGCAACCCTCGTCGGACGCGACCGCCGCACGGACATTGCTGTTTTGAAAGTGACCACAAATAAAAAACTTCCCTTTGTGCAGTGGGGCAAGTCAGAGAAATTACGAATTGGCGACTGGGTTATTGCTATCGGCAATCCCTTTGGGCTTGGAGGGACAGTAACGGCTGGAATCGTCTCTCATCTCGCTCGCGATATGGGAGAGCATAGTCCGGCAGGAGATTTCATAGGGGGCTACATTCAAACCGATGCCGCCATTACGTTGGGGAATTCTGGAGGACCTATGTTTGACATGTCAGGCAAGGTCGTTGGCGTCAACAGAGCCTTTTTCTCTCCAAATGGAAACAATGTGGGTATTGGATTTTCCATTCCCTCTGAAGTGTCCAAAAAAGTAGTGGATCAAATTTGCCAGTATGGCCGTGCAAAACGGGGATGGCTTGGGGTCCATGTGCAACCTGTGACAGGAGACATTGCGGAAGGGTTGGGGTTGAAGCAACTCCAAGGAGCCCTCGTTGCCACTGTCATTAAAGGGGGGCCAGCTGATAAAGCGAAGCTGCAATCAGCAGATGTCATTTTGAAAGTGGGAGCGGTTGAGGTGAAAGATGAGCGTAGCTTATCCCGCATCGTAGGAGATATTGTCGTCGCCTCTGAAGTGCCTATCCTCGTATGGCGGAAGGGAAAACTTATCACTTTGCTTGCTCAAGTGGGCGAATATGAAGAAGCAGAAGAAACAGGTCTCATTCCTTCTCCCGATGATGGGAAGGAGCTCACAAAAGGGGTTGAAATTCATGGGATGACCTTGCAACCGCTTTCCCCTGAAATTTGCCAGCGCTTTGATATCGAGAATGGAACACAAGGGGTCTTGGTTGTTGATGTGCTCCAAAAGAGTTCCGCGTCCGAAAAAGGGGTGCGTCCTGGTGATATCATTGTGGAAATTAGCCAAGAAGAAGTGAAGGCGCCTCAAGATGTGATGACCCAACTCAAAAAAGCAGAAAAAGAGAACCGGAAATCTGCGCTTCTCCTGCTCAATCGGGATGGGGCGTCACGTTACATCTCCATTCGCCTTCAACCGGATAGTGGAAAGAGCTGAGGGTGGGGGGCCTCGCGGTACCTGCTACCCCTTGTCATCCCTGGCTAGAAGGGCTTGCCCACGGCACAGCTGGGGGCTTTAGCACTTCTTGACGGGGATCTTTTCTCGGCAGCAAGTGTGTTGAAACAAGATCCTCGACTCGCCACGGCGAAGCCTTTGGCGTAGCCCGGGTTAAGAAGGGCCTAAAGCCCTCGACTTCGCCCGACTTCGCCAAAGGCTTCGTCGGGCTCTGTCGAGGGCAAGGCCTTCTCATCAATTGATGACAATTTTTTCTACTCATCTTATTTGATAACACGCCCTAGTCCGAGGACAAACAGGAGTAAACTGGCAGGCTACAACTGAAAAACGCTTGCTTTTTGAAAAATCTATGTTACAAAGAAACAATAAAATACATTGTTGACAGTAAAAAATAGGTTTTATGGTGAAAAAATATCTGATCGCAACGACAGCGCTCTTGCTCAGTGCCCAAGCGGGCCAAGCCTCCGAAGGTGTAGATGACGTATTAGAAGGGAAAGGCTCCACAGGCACAGGAAGAGCGCATAGTGAGTCTTCAATTCAGACAGATTTAGACTCAGAGAGGCGCAGATTAGAAAATTTAATTCGGCAGGAGGAGAAACAGAGCGCTTCCTTCATAGTGCAGTCTATACACCAGGAAGTTGATAATAAAGGCTTTTACGCACAATCTATAGTGAATAAACTGACGAAAAGACAAACGCATCTTTCGACCTTGAGATCTCAATTGGCGAGAGTGAATCAGCAAGATGAAGCGGCGGCTTCTGCAGGAAGCGCACCCTCTTCCTCGAAGCAAACGATGTTTTTCCCCTCGTTAGAAGACCTTGCGTCCCTTCCTTCAAGAAGGAAAGAAGCCATTGCACGCTTGCAAGCAGCCTCAGAGAAAGAAGGGCTGGGTTTTGCTCGCGATATCGCTCTGTCCTTTGGCAACAGAGACCCTTTCCTTATAGAGAACATATGTCTTTCTCTTTCTTCTGCGGATGCGGAGAAAATAAGAGAATATCTTGACTGTCATTCTAATGCGTCTGGACGGATCTCCGCGCGCTTGGAATTTTCCAAAGATGATCTGCCTCATCTGCTTGTGTCTAAGGGAGAGGGGGAGCTCGCCTTCCCTGTGCAGGTCGATGTGAGTCTTTTATCTCCGTTCCCCGAGTCAAGTTCCTTCTCTCCAGGTAAAAAAAAAGCAATCATATTTCTCGGAATTTATCTACAAGTTCCTGAAAGGCGCGAGCTGTTTACAAGTTGTTTTATGAAAGCGATAACGGGTAACGGAATTTGCCAGTTAGCTCAGAAAATTTTTTACTTAAAGCCGTCTGTTAAGGAGAGGGCAGCCAAATTTCTAAGGCAAGACGAACAAAAAAAGGAAGCACTATCTCAAAAGCCAGATAACAAGTTTTGGGTGGACTTTATTGCACCACAGAATGAACCCCACTTGGTCATTCAAGGTTGCGAAGAGGAGTTCCCGATTTCAATAAGAGACGCCGCGTCTCCGGCTACTCATGATGCAAGCCATTCCAGGCGATCAGACCTTCAAGCATCCGCTGCCGCCCCTTCTCCTTCCCTTCGACATGTACATTTTTCTGACTTCAAGGATGCTCTGGAAAAGCTATCACTTCCAAAAAACAAAGAGGAAAAAATAGCAGCTTTGAGAAAGGGAGAAATTATCCTTTTCTCAGAAAAAGGCGACAGATTAACCTTTAAACTGCTCGCCCCATCAGAACAACAAAAGTTATCGACCCTCCTTAAGAACAAAAAGACAATTTTTACCCTGGTGCTGACGAAGGGGGTGGTGGAAGTCCAGGCAACGACTTTTGAGAGAGGTTCCAAGACTTTCTCTTCTTTTATCTTTTCCGTTGAACCTGACAAGGAAACTCCTGCCAGTCCAGCGCCTAAGGTGAAGGAGAAAAAGAAGAAAACTGCGGCCTCTTCTGTGTCATGTCAGGCTGCTGCACATGAAGACAAAGTTGAAGAGCAGAAGACAGTCACTGCCGCTGTCACTGCCGCTGTCGCTGCTGCTGCGATACCTTCTTCCGTACCCCTATACATGTGGTCTTTGCCTCAGAAAGAAGACACTTCTATAAAGGAAGCTTCTAGATCAGACGCAGCTTCTAGATCTTCTCTGTCCGCTGCCGCCGCTGCAGATCCTCAAGTTGCTGGTGCTGTAGAGCCCCAAACTGCCCCCCAAGCATCCGCTGCAGATGAGGGTGCTGCCATATCTTGCACGCCCCCCCTTGAGTTAGAGGAAGAATATTCTCCACCTGATTCTCCCTTGCCAGTCATAAATGAGTTTCCTCCTTTTTCTAAGACAAGTCGTTTCTCACGAGAGCAACAAGAAGAAATCATAAAGTTGGCAGATTTTCTACAACTTCAAAAAAACATGAAAGAGTTTTTAAACGCCTTGATATGGCAGGAAGGGCACACAACATTCTATTTAAAGTCAGGGGGGCGCGTCAATTTATCATAGATAATCGCCGTACCATGCTTGAGGTGCTATGGGAACAACAGGGAGAAGGGACAAAACACGAAAAGGAAGAGCTTAAAATATTTGCTCACGCTGCTGGCGATGTACAAGAAATTTTTCCGATTTCAATGAAAGTCTCTGATAGGATGAAAGAAAACGTGACGGAATCGTGTTCAGCCGGGCTTCTTAAGAGGAAAAAGAAGAAGACAGCCTCAGCTGTTGCCTCTGAAGAGGCTGCAGCCGCTGCCGCTGCCATAAATGAAGAATTGAAACAGGAATAATAAATGCAATCTCACAAAGTCCTTCTCTCCATTGTGTTGCTGGCCGCGTGTCTCGTCTCCGTGGCGTCGGATATTTATGCGCCCTCTTTATCCGCCATCGCCCAGGATCTCAAAGCTCCCATTGCCGAGGTCCAAGAGAGCATGGCCATCTTCATGCTGGGGGTGTGCCTTTCCCAGCTTATTTATGGGCCGATTTCAGAAGGGGTGGGGCGGCGCCTGCCTCTGATTGTGGGCCTCGGGATTATGCTCATGGGTAGCACCATGTGTCTTTATGCCACAAACATCAGCCTCCTCCTCATCGGTCGTTTTGTGCAAGGCGCAGGGGCTGGAGCCGGGGCCTGTCTGTGGCGATCCATGTTTCGCGATTCTTTTGATGCCACACAAATGGCGAAATATGGAGCGTATCTTGGTATCACGCTGACATTCGTCATTCCAGCAGCGCCTGCCCTTGGGGGATATTTGCAAGCGTATTTTGGGTGGCGTGCAGGTTTTCTTTTTCTCATTGTGTATGCGCTGACAACGATCATCCTTGTTTTTTTCGTGTTGAAAGAAACGAGCACCTATCATCACAAGGAGAGGCTCAGTTGGACCTTTTTCAGGAACGCCGTGGGGCAACTCATATCGAGTCGAACCTTTATGGGATACGCGCTTTGTATGTTTTTCAGTTATGGGGCTTTCTTTTCTTGGTTTGTGATTGGACCTGTTTTACTGATCGATAAGGTGGGCATAACCCCTGTTGATTTTGGACGGATCTCGCTCTTTTTGGGACTCATTTCCATGTCCCTGGCGGGGGTGTTCAACGGACGCATGATTGGCCGCTTCGGACCTCATTTTATGCTGCGCTTAGGCTGGTCCTTGATGCTGAGTGCGGGCGTATTAATGATCCTGCTGAAACTGCTATGTGGGGTGACACTATTTTCTATCATTGTGCCCATGTTCCTCTTTTTCTTTGGCGTCACCCTGATTTGGCCCAGCGCCTTTGCAGGCGCTTTTGCGCCTTTTGGGAAGATTGCAGGCTACGCGGGCTCACTCTATAGCTTTATGCAAATTGGTGGATCAGCGGTCTTAGGAACCTTAAGTTCTTGCCTCCCTACAACCAGCCAAATCCCACTGGCTTTTATCTTTTTAAGCGCCTCTGCAGCGGCGTGGATTGTTTTTGAATGGGTTGTGAGGGGAGACTAACGGCGTCTCGCAATGGTCATTCTCTCACCGGCGTAGCCCTAGAAATGAAAGGTTTACCGGCCAATGCCGCAAGGGATGCCAAAGGACCGTCAAAAAGAGGGGGGGGATTAGGAATTTTTGCATACGCAGCAAACGTGCAATCATAACATCGTTGAATGGCAGCTCGCATCCCTGGATTCTCGAAAGCGGTTTGCACGAGATATAATTTGGTTTTCCGAATTGGATCAAAGGAAGAGAGTGCTTCCTCATGTAACGTAAAAATGAGTTCATCAAGCCCAGATTTCTCTATAGAATCACAGAGTTCTGCAGGATGCGCCTGATAGGTTGGAGAGGGGTAGAAAGCCGTGCAGGCAAGAACACGAAGCATGTTTTTTCCCATATCTTCTACACTCTCACCTCCTACAGCCTTCTCTTCTACAATTTTGAGGAGATTGGCCCTTATTTTTGCTTCAAAGATCTTGTTGCCGATGGCGGGAAGAAATTCTGCCGTGGCTATCATCATCACAGCGGGGGACTGCTCAGCTTTTCTTCTCCAGGCCAAAATTGCTTCTTCTTCCTGATTAAAAGTTTCTGCTCGATCAAAAGCGCGTGACCACGCTAAAGTTTCTACTTTTGCCAGAGCCTCTTCTTTTTTCAGGGCATCTTTCTCGTACCCTGCTAGTATTATGCCCGTTCTTTCATGCGATTCATCAGCACGTTGCTGAGAAAACATTTTTTTGTCTGCTTCCGCAATTAACCGCCGAACAGCAATTCCGAGAACAACGTGCGCCTCATTATGAATATCCCTCAATGGAGAGGACTTTTTGATAGCGCCATACCATCTCTTATTGAGCTGCTGCATGGTAACGAGATCAAAAAGCGTTGCATGGTGAGCAATTGAGTGGATTGCGTCTGTGTAGAGCACATTCGTTATGCTAGGTCTCCCCAGTTGGTGGGATAAGCCTTCCTCTGCGGGTGTGGAAGATTGCGCAGACGAAGCAGAGGCTGCACTTGCTAACGGTAGAGGGCGCCGGTCTCCTTCCTCCATCGCAAAAGCAAAGCTGCTCACACAACACAAAAGAAGAGCCAAAGAGGCACGAGAAGAAAAACTCATATCATCATCCATTCAAAAAATATCAATACCGATAGTATACATATAGAAAACATGTAAAAAGATATCAAGAAGAAAGGCGTTCCTTCTGCACCTCTTTTTGCAGAACGTGCCACAGGTTTTGAATTTTCTGTGAATCCTTGAGATGACGAGAGTAGGAAAAATAAAACTGAACCTGAGGCACAGGGGCATCAGGCAGGATCTGGACAATATTTTTATATCCTTTCGCGATATAGGGAGGCAGGCAGGCAATCCCACTACCTGCGTTAACCGCACCCGCAATGCCGAAAAGATTGTTGATGGAAAGATAGGGCTTTCGCGGCGTCTCTGTGCCACAAGTCAGTAACCAATTCACGTTATTCGACGGAATCATAGCGGTGTCACTAAAGGTTAAGAGGCGGTGACGATCTAAATCAGAAAGCTGCATAGGAATCCCAAACTTAAAAAGATATTGGCGACTGGCATAAATTGGCAGGGGAAAGTGGGAAAGTGCATGGCAGATCAGGTCTGCGCTCTCAGAAGGGAAGGTTGTGATACTGACGTCCGATTCGTGGATGCCCAAATCCACAGGGATGTCACTCACGTGGAGGATCAGGCGAACCTCTGGATTCTGCGTTGAAAAGCGGTGAAGGTGGGGGGTAAGCCATCCAATCCCAAAACCGATCGTTGCCGCAATTTTGAGGGTTCCTTGGGTAGGATGGGTGGCATCCATGATTTGCGCTCTCGCCATGGCGAGATCCGCAAAGATTGTACGCGTCGTGCCTAAGAGAAGGTTCCCATGTTCTGTCAAGGTAATCCCGCGGGCATGACGCGCGAAAAGGGCGACCCCCATGCGGTCCTCAAGACTACTGATGTGGCGACTAATGGCAGAGGGATCAATGTGAAGGCGTGCGGCAGCTTGTGCAAAACTCCCTCCCTCGGCCACATTATAAAAGATCTTTAGTTTCTCCCAATCAATCAAGCTTAGACACCTCCCCGTGTTTGTAAAAAGTGCATGGCATCAAGGGCCGCCATGCATCCCATGCCGGCCGCCGTGACGGCCTGCCGATAGACTTTGTCCGCAACGTCGCCGGCTGCAAAGACGCCTTCAATGGATGTCTTGGAACTTGCAGGATCTTTTAAGAGGTAACCTTCTGCATCAAGATCCAGTTGGCCTTTGAAGATCCCCGTATTAGGCGAATGGCCAATGGCCACAAAAACACCGTCAAAGGGGACAAGCTGACTTTGACCAGAGACCTGATCTTTGAGACGCAAGTGAGTGACAGAGAGAGGAGACTCCGTTCCTACAATTTCTTCCACCACAGTATTCCAGATCACGTGAACTTTGGGATTGCTAAAAAGCCGTTCTTGCAAAATCTTCTCAGCCCGCAAGCTATCTCGCCGATGAATGAGGGTGACTTTTGAGGCATGGTTAGTCATATAAAGCGCTTCCTCAACCGCTGTGTTGCCGCCCCCCACAATCGCAACTTCTTTCCCTCGAAAGAAAAAGCCGTCGCAGGTGGCACATCCTGAGACGCCGAAACCTCGGAATTTTGCTTCGCTGTCCAGCCCCAACCATTTGGCTTGGGCGCCCGTTGCAATGATGAGGGTGTCGGCTTTATAGACGGTGCCGCCTTCTGTCACACATCGAAATGGTGGCTTAGAAAGGTCTACCTGCGTAACAGTGTCTTGGACAAGGGTTGTCCCGACGTGCGCCGCCTGAAGACGCATTTGCTCCATAAGCCAGGGGCCTTGAATCACATCCGCAAAGCCCGGATAATTTTCCACATCCGTTGTAATCATCAATTGCCCCCCGGGTTCGAGGCCTGACACAAGGGTCGGGGCTAAATTTGCGCGTGCGGCATACACAGCTGCCGAATAGCCAGCCGGGCCACTTCCAATAATAAGGACTTTTGTGTTAATTTCAGATGACATGAGATTTTGGTTCCTTGCATAAAGTGAATGGGCGTATTGTGACAAAATTCTCCCAGAAAGCTAGTACATTTTTATATACGTCTCTGTTGCGGAGCTGTGGTATACTCCCGCCCTAATCCTCACAATCCATGCGGTGACTTGTGGTTCGCTCCTGGAAGACCAATTTCTTAAGTTTTTGTGACAGGCGTATTTTATCTCTGTTCCTCTTTGGCTTCTCAAGTGGGCTGCCCTTTTTACTCACCCTCTCCACCTTAAGTATATGGCTGAAAGAATCCGGCGTGTCCAATACAACCATTGGTTGTTTTGTTTTGGTCACCCTTCCTTATACCCTAAAATTCCTTTGGGGGCCGCTCGTTGATAAGATGCCTCTTCCTTTTCTCACCGTACGCCTAGGGCGCAGGCGGAGTTGGGCCCTTATGGGGCAACTCGGGCTTGTCGTGACCCTCATAGGCCTTGGAGGCACCCATCCTGAACAAGACATCTTTTCGACAGCTGCTTGGGCCTTAGGGGTTGCGAGTTTTTCAGCCTTGCAAGATGTTGCTGTTGAAGCTTACCGTATTGAAAGTGTCGGCAAGGACCAGCAAGGGACGGCAGCGAGCGCCATGGCGATTGGATGGCAATGTGGGGTGATGGCCTCAGGGGCAGGGGCTCTTTATATAGCGTCCTTTTTTTCATGGGAAATAGCCTATCAATTGATGGCTCTCCTCATAGGGGTGGGGATTGTGACAACCCTCGTGAGCCCCTCAGTTTCTGTGTATAAGCCGACCCCACAAAAAAAACACTCTTTCCGCAAATGGGTCAATATAACCTATAGAGTGCCCTTTAAGTTACTCTTTCACCGTTTGAACTGGCCCCTCGTCCTGAGTTTTATCTTATTTTTTAAAGTAGGGGATACGGTGCTCAGTGTAATGAATTCGCCCTTTCTCGTGGATGTTGGATTCACCAAAATAGAAATTGCCCATACGGCAAAAATGTTTGGGATCTCTGCCATGATTGTGGGAGGGATTGCGGGAGGCGTCTTGCTCAATCGCTTAGGTATTGTTGCAAGCTTAACGATTGCGATAACATTCCAGTTTATTTCGAGCCTCCTGTTTGCAATCCAAGCCCTGATAGGCCATCACATTGGCTTCTTAGTGCTTGTTGTAGGGCTTGAAAATTTCAGTGGAGGATTTGGCTGTACGGCCTTCATCGTCTACCTTTCTAGCTTTTGCCGTATTCCCTATACAGCCACCCACTTTGCGCTTCTGTCCTCTTTCGGATCGTTGGCTAGAATTTTTCTCTCCATGGGAGCAGGAGCGCTGGCAGATAGAGTGGCATGGCCGCTCTTTTTCACTCTGACCGCTCTGGGGTGTCTGCCTTGCTTGTGTCTTTTATGGTTCTTTTTTGAGAGGAAAGAACGGGGAGGGTAATGAATGTGTCATCCCCGCTTCCCTTTGTCATGCTCGGGCTCTCGCCGCGGCTGGCGTAGCCGGGAGAAATGCTTAATTTTCTTCTTAGAAAATTCCAGCATTTCTTGACCCGAGTATCGTCTCGATCAGGGGATGAATCAGGTCCTCGGATCAAGAAAAGTCATTGTTTTTTGAAGGAAAAAACAAGCCTTTTCTAGTCCGAGGACAATTTTATTTATTCCTCAACAACCTTCTGACGGCTCAAATAGGTATAAACAATGGGAATCACGCAGAGGGTAAACAGCGTCCCGATGCTCATGCCGCCCACGATGACAAGGCCAATCTGCTCCCGTGTTTCAGCACCTGCTCCTGCAGAAAAGGCCAAAGGAACCGCCCCAAAAACCATCGCAAAAGTCGTCATCAAAATAGGACGAAGCCGTAAGCGAGACGCCTGGATCACTGCATCATGTGCACTCAACCCCTGAGCTTGCAACTTATTGGCAAAGTCAACAATAAGAATGCCGTGCTTTGTAATCAGGCCGATCAAAGTGACAAGACCGATTTGGCTGTAAATGTTAAGGGTGCCGTGCTTTGAGATCCAGAGAGCGACAATAGCCCCCGCAAGGGACAGAGGTACACTCAGGATGATGATAAAGGGATCGATAAAGCTTTCAAATTGGGCCGCCATCACGAGGAAAATAAAAATCAAAGAAAGGCCAAAAATAATATAAAGGGTGTGGCTTTCTTGCAAAAACTCTCGTGTTTCCCCCGAAACAGTTGTTTGATAGCCGCTGGGAAGAATACGTTCTGCGGCTTCAGTGATATCATTCAGGACTTGGCCTAACCCAAAACCGTCCACGAGGCTAGCACTTAAAGTGACAGATCGCAGCCCATCAAAATGGTGAATTTCAGATGCGGTCGTGATAGGAACAATCTGGGCAATGTCTG
Organism: Alphaproteobacteria bacterium; assembly: GCA_013287205.1. Lineage (GTDB taxonomy): Bacteria > Pseudomonadota > Alphaproteobacteria > UBA9655 > UBA9655 > UBA9655. Next base: position 4,470 of record JABDEE010000010.1, on the reverse strand, counting down.
AAAGAGGCACAAAAGTTTCTTTGTTATCTCGCTGCCCTTTGACCATCAGCGCAAGAATATCTTGAGGAGAACGACGGAATTCATCCCCCACCCGTACGCGAATAGGGTATTGTTTATTATCCCTCTCAAAATGGGTGGAAACTTGACCCCTCACCAAGTGTGTCAGTGTCTCTGAGATCGCCCCAGGATCAATCCCAAGACTGGCAGCCTTATCACGATTCACCTCAAGTGTGTAATCTTGTCCTTCTTCTCCCACATCAGGTGTCGTGCTCTTGGGGACAATGCCCGGGTGTTGGTTCATCGCCGTCCATACCCGTTGATATTGCTTTGCAAGATCTTCACTGGAGCGCGTTGTTTGGATCACAAAAGACAGATCCCATTGGCTCGAGCTTCCAATAGCTGAGCGATTCGGGCATCTTGCCGTGACGTCAAGCCCAATGATGTCGTACAACTCAGGAGAGATGAGATCCCGAATGGCCGCACAACTGCGCGTCCTCTTTTCCCACGGCACCATGGTGTTGCGGGAGAAAGTATAGTCGCCTGTGTTCACAATGGTCATGCGCTTCACAAGTTCAGGCACAGAAGAAAGAACTTTATCGATTTGAAGGGCGTATTTATCTTGTTCTTTTAATGTCGCCCCATAAGGAGCATTGGCGCGTGTTCGAAGCACTCCCTGGTCTTCGAGGGGGGTCAACTCTTTCTGCAGCTGAAACTGGGCAAGATACACACCAATAAGGGCAAAGAGAACAGCTGAACCTATGACAAGAAGACGTTTACCAAGAAGATAAGCCAAAAAGCGAGCATACTCTTGATCCAATCTATCAAGCCAATCTCCAATGGCATCACAAGCCGTGTGATAAGTTTGTAGAAAGGCACCCCATCGCGAAGAGGGAAGAGAAGGGGAAGAGGGCTTCTGTTGCGTGTGCGCCACAAGGAGTTTTGCACACATCATCGGTGTCAATGTCAAAGCCACAATACCTGAAATGATAACTGAACCGGCCAAAGTGAGGGCAAACTCTGTGAAGACCTTGCCCGTCATACCACTGGAAAGAGCAATAGGCGCATAGACCGCTGCAAGGGTGAGGGTCATGGCAATAATCGCAAAGCTAATTTCTTTTGAACCTTTAATGGAAGCCTGCAGAGGTTTCATTCCCTCTTCAATGTACCGGTAAACATTCTCAAGAACGACAATCGCATCATCCACAACGAGCCCAATCGCAAGGACGAGCGCAAGAAGGGTCAGGATGTTGATCGTAAAGCCAAAGACAAACATCAGGAAGAAGGACCCAATCAACGAGACTGGAATTGTCACGAGAGGAATCATTGATGCACGGAAAGAGCGGAGGAAGAGGAACACGACAGCGATCACCAAAAGGGTGGCTTCCCAAAGTGTCCGGTAAACGTGATGAATGGATTTTTCAATAAAGACCGTTGAATCGTAAGAAATTTCAATGTGTGTTCCTTCTGGAAGACGCTCACGAATTTGGGCGACTTTTTCTTCAACAGCTTTTTTAATGGCAAGAGGATTAGCAACAGATTTTTTCACAATGCCAATGCTAACGGCAGGTTGATCATTAAAACGTGTGGCGATGACCGTATCTTCCGAATCAAGTTTAGCATGGCCCACATCCTTCAAGCGAATAATTTGCCCTTTGCGTTCCGCAATGATGAGGTTATCAAATTGAGCAGGCGTCGAAAGGGAAGAAACCAGGGTAACCATAAACTCTCTCGCCTCGGTTTTTAAGCGACCGGCTGGCTTTTGGATGTTGTGTTTTTTGAGAGCTGCCAGAATATCTGAAGCAGTGATCTTAAAGGCATTAAGGCGAACGGGATCAAGAATCAGATGCATTTCAAGCTGGCCGCCCCCCGTAACTTCTACAGAAGCAACTCCAGGAATGGTTTGCAGTTCTTTTTCAAGGCTACGATGGGCATAATCCGCCATCTCCTCAACCGACTGTCTTTTGCTGAAGAGAGCAATATAAATAATGGGATCCGTATCTGCTTCTGCTTTTGTGATAATGGGCTCATCCGCATCAGTTGAAAGTTTATTACGAACTTTCTGCAGACGATCCCGCACATCAGAGGCGGCAAGGTCAATATCTCTGTCAGATTTAAAGAAAAGGTTGACGGAGCTATTGCCCGCATCACTGCGAGAAGAAATGTAGTCAAGCCCCTCAATCCCGAGAAAGGCTTCTTCCAAGGGACGCGTAACCTGCATTTCCACAATCTTAGGACCTGCTCCCTCAAGGGCCGTTTTTACGCTAATGATGGGTTTATCAACTTCAGGGAATTGGCGCAAAGAAAGGTTCGTATAAGACACCGCACCGATCATCAAGATGATCAGTGTGATAACAATGGAAAGAACAGGGCGGCGAATGAGGAATTCAATGAGGTTCATTTTTTTGCAGGTCCTGTAGATGCCGTAGGAGCGTTAGCGATTTTTACAACATCACCATCATGAAGCTTAAATTGCCCCGCGCTGACGACAAATTCACCGGGCTTTACCCCGTGGGTGATCTGCACATTCGCGCCCTCCCGCAAGCCAACACTCACCGTTGTTTCCGTGACAACATTATTCGCAACCGTAAAGACGTATTCTGTCTCTCCCCTCCGCTGGAGGCAGATCGTTGGAATAATAACAGCATCCGCAACCGAACCAGCAACGACGACAACCTTTGCATATTCCCCGGGTCGATAAGCGTTTTCTTTGTTTGGAAGTTGCGCCCGTATCTGAATCGTATGGGTTGTTTCATCGATCTCGGGGCTAATGGCAACAATTTTTGCTTCAACGGGAAGAATATCAAAGTCTTCAATTGTGACATCAACCGGATCCCCCACATGAATGAAAGGAAGATGAGACTCAGCAAGAGCAAAATCAACGTTAATGGGGTCCAAGTCAACGATAGTGGCAATGGGCTGTTGCTCAGAAACATAAGAACCAACACTCACCTCATGGAGCCCAAGAAAGCCCGTGAAGGGAGCAAGGATGAGGGTGTGATCTTGCCGCACTTGAGCTTCTTCAGCATTAGCTTCCGCTTGCTGCATTTCAGCCAGGTTTTTATCGCGCAGTTGGAGGGAGCCAAATTTTTTCTCAACCAATTTAACAGCACGGGAATATTCCTCTTTTTTAAAAGCAAGGTTTGCCTGTGCTTCTTTTAACTTAGCTTTGGTCAAGGAGTCGTCGAGTTTGAAGAGGGGATCTCCTTTTTGCACAAGTTGTCCTTCTTCCGCATAAATTTTAACGATTTTCCCACTGGTTTGAGGATGCAGCTTGACGGATTGAACCGCAGAAAGAGTGCCTGAGACGGTCAGGCGCCGTATAATGGCGTCACTTTTTGCTTGGGCAACCTCAACCGGAGTAGGTGCTTTTTCCTTAGGCCGCGCAGCCTCTTGAGATTTCCGCATCCATTGAACGCCGACGACCCCCATGGCGCATATAACAAAAGCAAGGATAATTTTCTTATATGTGGTCATATTTTTATATCTCTTAAGAAGCGTAAAATTTTAGGGTTGTTGTCAGCATACGAAATAAAATGTTAATAGCATGTTAACGCGTCGAAGGGGACCCAAAATGACCATGCTCCGTTTTTCTGAAATTTTAATTTCTCGCATTTGCCACGATGTTATTGCACCTCTCGGAGCTGTTAGCACAGGCCTCGAACTTTTTCAAGACATCGCACCCTCCAAATCAGTAGAATCTGAAGAAATCTTCGATTTAATTGCGAATAGTGCTTTGAGTGCAACGACGCGAATTACCTTTTTTCGTGCAGCCTTTGGAGGAGGGGCCCTCTCTCCCCAAGACATACGTGCCCTTCTGGAAAAATATTTTTCCGAGTCAAAAATGGCGTTAAAGTGGGAGGGAACATTACCAAAAGAAGCCCCCTTCAAGGAATGGGGACGCCTTCTCTTAACTGCAGCTTTGTGCCTGAGTGACTGTGCACCCCGGGGAGGGGAGATCACCATCGAAGCGCCAAAGAAGAAGGAGCTTCTCGCTCTCCGCCTCAAAGCAGATTCGATAAGGCTGCACCCCGGATGGCTTGAGGCCCTGACAGGAGAAATCGAGGAGGAAAGCTTAAACGCACGTACCATTCCTTGTTATGCGATTCATCGTTTAGTCCAAGAAATAGGGGCAGCGTGTGAAGTGGAGCATCTGACCTCTTCTTCGGAGCTCACCGTCAAGATTAAAAAACGCGCTTAAACAACATCTGCTTCTTGCATAGAACACCTAATTCATATATAAACGCGGGCATCTGGCTTTTAAAGGAGTTTTAATCATGACTGCGTCTGCTCAACTTGACACCCAACCACGAGAGAATGTCGGCAAGGGATCCGCGCGGGCCTTGCGTCGCGATGGCCGTATTCCTGCTGTTCTTTACGGGGGGACAGAAGCCCCTCTCCACTTTTCCTTGAACGCGATTCAGAACAATAAAGAGCTCCATCAAAAGGGCTTTATGTCGAAAATATTTGAAA
>JABDEE010000009.1:35512-35616 GCA_013287205.1 Alphaproteobacteria bacterium | reverse complement strand
TGTTGCCCCCGATGAACGGGAAATGTTGACGAACATTTTGAGCTTACGGGATCTTACGGCAGAAGATATCATGATCGCACGGGCGGATATCATTGCCGTTCCTC
>JABDEE010000009.1:0-35502 GCA_013287205.1 Alphaproteobacteria bacterium | reverse complement strand
AAGCAAATGGCCATTTTAAACTCAGCGATCATGTGCGACAGATCGACTTTATTGCGCCCTCCATGCGCGTGTTGGATTTGCTCCTCAAGATGCGCTCAACGGGTGAGAAGGCGGCCATTGTTGTGGATGAATATGGGGGCGTAGATGGTCTCATCACCATGGGAGGCCTCATTGAAGAAATTGTCGGCGATATTCAAGACACAACGCCGAGCACGACCTCTCCCTATTTCTTTCGGCGTCCTGATGGGGTGGTGATTGTGGATGGGCGGATGGATATTGAGGAGCTGGAAAAGAAGGTTGGGACGCTCCGGACAGAGGAAGAAAAAAAAGAAGATATCGACACAGTTGGGGGGCTCGTTCTGAATCTCGTTGACCGTATTCCGAAACGGGGAGAACGTATCCCTCACTCTTCCGGGACAGAGTTTGAAATTATTGAGGAGGATTCACGGCGCATTAAGCGTGTGGGCATTCATGGACTTCCGCCCCATGCCTAGTACACCCTGGAAACAACGCTTTCTTGCCTGTGGTGTGGGCGCCATTGGAGCTCTCGGGTTTGCACCCACCCTTCTCTTGCCTGCTCTCCTTCTCTCTTTTAGTGTTGTGTGGTTTTTATTGCAACAGACCCTTGAGATGCCGTGCCCTAAGCGAAAGGCTTTTTGGTTGGGGTGGTGGTTTGGCCTAGGCCACTTTACGGCGGGGTTGTATTGGATTGCTCATGCTTTGACCATAGACCTTGCGACCTTTGGGTGGCTCATTCCGTTTTGTCTTTTTGGTCTTCCCGCGCTTCTCGCTTTCTTTACGGGAAGTGCTTTTGTTCTTACGGCCTTGTGGCCCTATAAGGGGATCAGCCGCGCCTTTGCCTTTGCTGCCTTTTGGGTGAGTGTGGAGTGGTTGCGGGGCCATCTCTTTACAGGCTTTCCCTGGAATCTCTCAGGCTATGCCTGGGGTTTCAGTCCTGCGATGGCCCAAGTTGCCTCCCTTGTGGGGGTGTATGGCCTCAGTCTTCTGACTCTTCTTTTAGCGATTTCTTTGCAATACCTTCCAAGTCGTCAGATGTTTCAGCGTACCCTTGTTGTGACTCTTTATCTGGGGACAGCGCTTCTTTTTGTCTGGGGGAGGGGACGGTTACAGGCGCCTGATGTGGAGCCTGCGTCTCCGCGGGCCATGCGTCTTGTGCAACCCAATATTCCCCAAACCTTGAAATGGGACCCTGCCCAACGAGAGACTCATTTTCGGACACTTCTTGCGATGACAAAGGCGCCCTCCGCTCTTCCTTTGCGGATTGTTGTTTGGCCCGAGTCAGCCATTCCCTTCTTTTTTGAGCATGAGCCTTTTCGCCGGATTGTGATCGCTGATGCTCTTCCCCGAGATGCCCTTCTTTTGATGGGGGCAGATCGCCGGACGCCACCGGGCGTTTCTCCTCTTAAGGTGTGGAATAGCCTGCTTGTTTTGGATACAAGTGGGAGGGTTGTTTCTCATTATGATAAATCGCACCTTGTGCCTTTCGGGGAATATTTGCCTTTCCGAGAGACGCTGAATAAGATTTTTGGTCCTGGTGTTTTAAAAAATATATCAGCAGGAACGAATGATTTCACCCCTGGACAAGGGCATAACCCGCTTGCTCCTGCAGGCCTTCCTGCCTTTAGTGCGCTTGTGTGTTATGAAGCTATCTTTCCGGGAGATGTGGTTAGCCCTCATCATCCCCGTCCCCGGTGGCTTGTGAATGTGACCAATGATGGGTGGTATGGAAACACCTCGGGCCCCTATCAACATCTGCAAAGTGCCCGGTTTCGGGCCATTGAGGAGGGGCTCCCCCTTGTGCGTGTGGCCAACTCCGGTATTTCTGCGGTCTTTGATGCTTACGGTCAGACGGTGGGCAGTCTTCCCCTGCACACAAGAGGGTCGTTGGACGTGTTCCTACCTTTCCCCACGCGGGTCGTCCCTCCTTACGCTCGGTGGGGGGATTGGATCACTCTGATGTTACTCCTTGCGACCTTTGGTGTGGCGTGGGCGTTGTCGTTTAGGGACGAGTAGGGACGGGATGACAAATTTTCGATGATCATCCTCGGCATTGAAACCAGCTGCGATGAGACGGCCGCTGCGGTTGTCACAGATAAACAGGTGATTCTCTCTCACGTTATCTTGTCCCAAATTAAGGAGCATGCAGCCTTTGGCGGGGTGGTGCCTGAGATTGCCGCCCGCGCCCATCTTGTCCATATTGAATCAATCCTTCAGCAAACTTTAGCCCAGGCCCATATTACGCTTGACGATTTAGATGGGATTGCGGCGACTGGCGGTCCAGGTCTGATCGGGGGCCTCATTGTGGGCGTGATGATGGCTAAAGGGTTGGCGATGGCGAAGAGAATACCCTTCCTTCCCATTAATCATCTCGAGGGGCACGCCTTGACTGTTCGGCTGACGGAAGATGTTCCCTTTCCCTTCCTTTTGCTTCTTGTTTCCGGGGGCCACTGTCAGTTCCTCATTGCTGAAGATGTGGGCAAATATACGCAGCTCGGGGGGACCTTGGATGATGCTCTGGGAGAATGTCTCGATAAGACAGCCCGCCTTTTAGGTCATGGCTACCCGGGAGGCCCTATTATTGAGCGGCTTGCGAAGACAGGAAATCCGCGTGCTTTCGCCCTTCCCAAACCCCTCAAGGGGACAGAGGGGTGCGCCTTTTCTTTCTCCGGTTTGAAAACAGCTGCTCGCAAAGTGATTCTCGAAAATGATATTACGGATCCTGTTTTCCAAGCCGATTTTTGCGCTTCCTTGCAACATACGGTTGGTGAGATCTTAGTGGACCGGACGCTGAACGCTCTTGCCATGGCCCATGCACGTCACCCTTCTTTGGCTCACCTTGTTGTAGCCGGTGGGGTGGCGGCCAATCAGTACTTCAATGCGCAATTGTCTGGGTGTGCGGCTCAACGCGGCGTGACGCTCCATGCGCCGCCCCTTGCGTTATGCACGGATAACGGGGCCATGATTGCGTGGGCCGGGGTGGAGCGCCTTCGGAAGGGCCTCATCGGCTCGCTCGATTTTGCCCCGCGCCCTCGGTGGCCCCTTGACGAATTGAAACAGGAACGCTAGGGTTCGCGCTAATAAACACATAATAGGAACGCACACCGTGCAGCATGTTTCAGTTATCGGAGCCGGGGCTTGGGGAACGGCTCTTGCCCTAGCGGCTTTCCGAGCCGGATCCCGCGTCACCCTTTGGTCCATCAGTCTTGACGAGGTTGAGACCATCAACTTGCGTCATGAGAATGTGTATCGCCTTCCAGGTATTCCCTTGGATCCCAATATCCAGGCCACCTTGAGCGCAGAAGAAGCGGCGAGAGCGGATGTGCTTATTTTGACCCCTCCGGCCCAGTGTATGCGGTCGACCTGTGAAACCTTTCAGCCTTTTGTGGCCCCCCATGTGCCCCTTGTGATTGCTTCTAAAGGTATTGAGCATGATACCTGCTTGCTGATGTCAGAGGTGGTGCGGGAGATCTTTCCCAAGAATCCTATTCTTATTCTGTCAGGTCCCAGTTTCGCCCATGATGTGGCCAAAAAACTGCCCGTTGCGGTTGTGTTGGCCGCCGAGACCTTGGACATTGGCCGGCAGGTGGCACCGGTTCTCGCGAGTGCTTCTTTTCGTCTGTATGGATCGACGGATCTGATTGGCGTTCAGGTGGGAGGGGCCTGTAAAAATGTCATCGCCATTGCCTGCGGGATTGCAGAGGGGAGGGGACTTGGCGATAGCGCCTCTGCAGCCCTCCTCACCCGCGGCCTTGCAGAGATTACCCGTTTGGGGTGTGCTCTGGGTGCGCGGCCTGAAACCTTTTTGGGCCTTGCGGGGGCGGGGGATATTACGTTGACTGCTTTGAGTGATCAGTCGCGCAACCGGTCTTTTGGTCTTGCGTTGGGTCGGGGAACGCCGCTTCAAGAGTTGCTTGCGGCCAAAGACACGCTCACAGAAGGAGTCCATACGGTTGCGGGCGCCCATGCGCTTGCGAATCACCATCAGATTCATATGCCTCTGACGGCGGTGATGCACGCGCTGCTGTGTGGGGAGGAGCCAATTGATGCTCTCTTTGAACGTATCCTCAGTAAACCTCTCACCTTCGATGCGGAATAATGGCCTACTGGTTGGTTAAAACCGAACCCAACACCTGGTCTTGGGAGGACCAAGTGAAAAATGGGACGACGCCTTGGGATGGGGTGCGAAACTACCAAGCCCGCAATAACCTGAAAGCCATGAAAATCGGCGATCTCGCCCTTTTTTATCATTCAGGGGCGGAGCGCCAAGTTATGGGGGTTATTGAGGTCTGTGGTCCTTATGTTCCCGACCCTTCCGACCCGACCCATCAATTTGGCATGGTACAGATGAAAACTGTAAGGCCTTTGGTGCGTCCTGTGACCTTAGCTCAGATTAAGGAAGATCCCCGTCTTCAAGATTTGGCGCTCGTTCGTCAATCCCGCCTTTCCGTGATGCCGATTGATGCGGAGGCGTGGGGTATTTTGACAGAAGAGTCAGGAGTTCGTTGAAACGAACCCCTGACTCTTTAGATCACTTCTGATCACGATCCTCTGCGCCGCCCCTGAGAGGCAAGCGAGGGGCCGACCCTTCCTCTTCCCTTGCAGCCGCTTCTCCTGCAGGTTTTCCAGCCTTGAGCATAAACGCGAGCCACTCAGCATTTTGCTGAGCAATGAGAGCAGTGTAGGCTCCCTTACTCTCTGCAAGGCTTGCTTTAATTGTATTCAAGCCCTCGGCCAAAAGACCAGGAACCTTTGCTCGGACTTTCTGCGCAAAATCATGAATACGCTCGAGATTGACCTTCAAAGAAGGAGAATCCAATTTTGGTTTTTTTTCATGGTTCTTTGTCGGCTTCAAATAGTTGTTAAGGTCAACATAGGCGGTCTCGAGGCCGCGGAGGGTGGCGATTTCATGGGTTAATTTTTCCCCACTTTTTGTAATTGCTTCGAGCTTAAGCGTGATTGGTGTACGGGTGACTTTCCAGTCCTTTGCATCAGCATAGGGTGCCAATTTAAGCTTTTCAGCAGCACTCTTCTCAGCTTCAGCCGCCGTCTTTGCTTTGAAGGCAGTGACAATCTCAGGATCACTGAGCTCTGACCACCTTTGCGCAGGCGTCTCAACGTTGCGATCATTATCAAGAGAAACGTGTAAGGGGCCAAAATTCAAGCCTGGGTTAAGGGTGTCCAGGGCTTCATCAAATGTTTTCGCGGTTAATGTCCCTTGATTGAACGTATATAGCTCATGAAGCATTAAGGCTAAGCTTGAGATGACCGTATTATAGTTCTGGCGTGCAATTCCCCCTTTCTGCTGGTCAGCTTCAGGAGCTTTTAAGAAATGCGCTTTTTGCAATTTGACGCTCTCCAATAACATATCATGGAGCATGCGACAGCGTTGCTCGACCTGCTTTACAGCAAGGTTGATCCCCTCCGTCACATAGCCTTTAGCTTCAGAAATTTGTGCTAATCGGTCGAGAATTTCCTGATAAATAACCTTTGCCCGAGGATCTTTTTCGGAGTGCAGAAGATCATGCACTGCCATTTCAGAGGGTGAGAAATTCACTGTATGCACAGCAGCCTTTTGCAGTGTGAGGGGCACAGCGATTATGTTCTGAAGGAGGGCTTCGACCATGGTCGTGAGGCCGAATTCTCCTTCTATGGGAATAAGGGCGTAAACTGGTTCAGGCCATGTATGCCTTGGTTCCGTATCAATGAGATGTTTCACATTTTGAGTAAGGTAATAGAAGTGACCGCTTGTCGTTGTTCCTGAGTAGGGCCAAAGAGGAAAAGAATCTGGTTGGTAACCAGGGAGCTGCCCACACTTCAAAAGATATAAGTTTGTTAAGCATGCATGCAAGGAGTGTTGCCAGGCAGGCACGTCTCCCTCCTGTTCTAGAAGATAGGGAGGTACCGGTGCTTTGGAGGCCTGTAAGAGGCTAATCCACTTGCCTTTGAATTCTGAGAGATCAAAAAGGCTGGAAGCGACAGGCTCGTTGGCTTCTAAAGAAGAGGCCAAATGAACGCAGCGGGTAATAGAAGCCTCCAGTGCTTCCCAGTGGTTGGGCATTTTGAGTTTTCCTGTCAGAAGATCCTGGAATTCTCCGTTAATATCGGTCCACAGTTGGGTGAAGGCGGGCGTGCTCTTTCCGGAGGCAGCCGCATGGCTTTTGAGATTTTGCATATATTGTGTGACAATGGGGCCAATGTACTCTTTTGAGAATTGCATTGACTCTCGGGTATCCGTTCTAAGCCCTTCATGTCGTGACGTAACGCGCAATTGGGCTAACACGTGAGGGTAACGAAGAGGATCGGCCAGAGACCCTTTCATGGTTTCGGGATAGGCTTTTGCAAAAGCATCATCGAGATCTTTGGGCAAGGCCTGTGCTGAAGCGGCAGGTGCAACGGCAGCAGAGGCAGAGGCTTCGGGATAGGCTTTTGCAAAAGCATCATCGAGATCTTTGGGCAAGGCCTGTACTGAAGCGGCAGGTGCAACGGCAGCAGAGGCAGAGGCGGCAGCCGGCGCAGAGGCGTTGTCCCTTTGCTCCCATGCTGCAATTCTTTGTTTCATCGATGCTTCAGCAGGTGTGATAGAAAGAAGAGTGACGGCAATGAGGGACACTCCTCCTAAGGTTTTTTCTAAAGTTGGCGAGTTCTTCATCATTTTTCTCCACTGTTTCGATCTTAATATGCATTGTCATTTTAATAAAACAATATCATTGTGAACGTATAGTTTATTTTTAAATTGTATGCAACTTTTTTTAACGTTTTTCAAAAAATTTGACCCTTGTCTGGAATGCTGTAGAATGCTGAAAAGAGGAGAGGAGGATTAAACTTTGATGAGATTTATGGCTCTCACGTTAGGGCTCAGCTTGTGTGTTGCCTCTTGTGGCGATAAGAGCTGTCCGCAAAAACGCCTGCCCGAACAAGTCGTCCTTAGCTTCGCGCCTGTGATTAAGAAAATCGCGCCTGCGGTGGTGAATGTATATGGGGACCGACAGACAAAGCAGGCCACCCAAGATGCGCAAGGATCCGGGCTTCTTGTGAGTAAAGACGGCCTTGTGTTGACGAGTGCCCATGTGGTGCGGGGGGCGGATACCATCACCGTTACCCTTGCAGACCTGCGAAAATTTCCAGCCAAAGTGCGGGGGATGGATTCGGAAACGGGCCTGGCTCTCCTCCAAATCCAAGGAGCTCAGGATTTGCCTTATGTGTCCATTCCACAGACACCTCCTTTAGAGGTGGGAGATGTGATCTTGGCGATGGGCAATCCTTTTGGGGTGGGGCAATCGGTGACCAGTGGAATTGTCTCGGCCCTTGGGCATATCGAAGACGGTATTACCCCTGCGCGGACCTTTATCCAGACGGATGCGGTGGTGAATCCGGGGAATTCAGGGGGGCCCCTCATTACAACTGACGGGCGCGTTGTGGGAATCAACACAGCCATCTACTCAAAAACAGGAAGTTTTGTGGGGATTAGCTTTGCCACTCCTTCTCACTTCGCGTTGCCTTTGCTGAAGAGGGGGCAGGGGGAGGGAAAGTAATTAGCTTTTTATGCTTGATGTTTGGAGGGGGAGTGTCTATATAGAAATACTATAAAATGATTTTTTATTATAGTAAAAATGGAGAATGTGTGATGGATGTTAAGAATTTTATGCTTGTCTCAACAAGTGTTTTGGCTCTGGGTGCGGGAAATGGGGCGTATGCGTCGAGTCAAGTCAATGAAGACCTTGGATCGCAGCAGGCATCTGCGTCGGTAGCGGCAGCGAGTGGAGATGCTGAGGCTCACTCTGCACCAGGAGCAGGAGCTGGTGGACAGGCGGTCAAGAAAGGGGAATCGGTAAAGCTAAGGAGATACGACGAAAATTCAGAATTTGGGAGGAAGATGGCAAGATTTTTGGCGGATAATCCAGCATACAGGCCATATGTCAGAATAAATGATGGCACGGAAGCAGGTGTGATTGGGATTGTTGTTTCAAGACTTGGGCTCGAGATGGAGGAGGAATTTATTACATTCTTCAATAAAGCTAAAGATAATGCAGAAAATGTAAATTTAAAGGTTAGGGGTTTGTACCTAAAATCGATGAATCGCGATAAATCCGATCTACATAAGGCGATGGAAAAGTTAAACGCATCGGTCAAGAATTTAGATGCGAAACCTGAGGATCTCACCTCGATTCTGGAGGAGGTAGGTACGATGCGCTCAAATATCTTGCGTATGGGCTTTAGATGGGATCCTCTGGGAGAGCAACTGGCTAAAATATGGCGACAATAGCTAACCGCGTTGCACATACTTTCATTAGTCAATCAGTTCGGGCGGAGGGGCAGTAGACTTCATACTTGACTAAATTAGTCAGGAATGCTACGGGTGGGTCATGAGAGAGCACCTTACCCAATGAAACTTGGCACGAAAGGACGATACGCCGTGATGGCCCTTGTGGACCTTGCTTATTATAGCAAGGGGAAGCCCCTGGCCGTGACGGAAATTGCCCAGCGTCAGTCTTTGCCAGCCTCCTATCTTGAGCAACTCTTTGCCACTTTGCGTCACAAAGGGCTCATTGCGAGCACCCGCGGTCATCAGGGGGGGTATAGTCTGGCGCGGGAGGCGGAGACGATCCGGATCTCTGAAATTTTAGAAGCTATAGGAGAGCCCATTGAAACGACCCGTTGTTCCAAAACTTCAGACACAGGGTGCGTGGGAACAAAGGGGACGTGCCTCACCCATGCGCTCTGGGCAGGGTTGGGCCAACAAATGCACCAATATCTCAATGGAATTTCTTTGGCCGATGTGTGTGAAAGGCGTTTAACATGATCTATCTTGACTATAATGCATCAACCCCTCTTCGCCCGCAGGCGAAAGATGCGATGGCGGAGGTGCTTGAATGGACGGGAAATCCGTCTTCCCCTCATGGGGCAGGACGGCGCTTACGGGCTGTGATTGATGAGGCGCGCAAAACGATTAGCGACTTTACGGGCGCTCAGCGGGTTGTTTTTACGAGCGGGGGGACGGAAGCGAATGCGTTTGTGCTCAACCATTTTGCAAAAGGGCCGCTTCTGGTGTCGAGTCTGGAACACGATTCCATGCTCAAAAATGCGGTGAACCCCTATATTGTGCCGTCAACAAAAGAGGGTGTGATTGACCTCAATGCCTTAGACAAGCAGTTGACCTCCTTCACAAGTCCTGGTCTTCTTTCCATGATGCTGGTGAATAATGAGACGGGCATCATTCAGCCTGTTCAAGAGGCCGCTCGGTTGGCCCGTTCGAGAGGATGGCGGGTGCATACGGATGGAATTCAAGCGATTGGCCATGTGCCCCTTTCTTTGGAAACCTTGGGCGTTGATTTTATGACTCTTTCTGCCCACAAGTGCGGGGGGCCGATTGGGATTGGAGCTCTTGTGATGCGGGAGGAAACCCATCTGAACCCGTTGATACGTGGTGGCGGCCAAGAATATGGCATGCGGTCCGGTACCCTTTCTGCCCCTCTTGCTGCGGGATTTGGAATGGCTCTGCGTGCGTCTCTCAAGGATGATCTTACCGCTCTTGCAACGTTCCAACAGCAGATTGAAGAGAACCTGCCGGATGCCATTATTTATGGGAAGCAAGCGCCGCGGGTTGCAAATACGGTGTGTCTTGGGATGCCAGGCGTGCCTATTGAACTTCAGCTCATGGCGTTTGATCTCAAAGGAATCGCTGTGGGGGCTGGGGCGGCCTGTTCTTCAGGCACGATGAAGCCGTCCCATGTGCTGGTGGCCATGGGATGTTCCCAGCAGGAAGCGCAATCAGCTTTGCGGGTCAGCATGGGATGGAACACCAAGGGGTCTGATATTGACGCCTTTATCAAGGGGTGGAAAGAGATTTATGCGAAGCCTTCCCTTAAGGAGGCCTCATGAGCGACCGCCCTATTTATCTTGATTATCAGGCGACGACCCCGTGTGATCCGCGGGTGCTTCAGGTTATGTTGCCCTATTTTACAGAAGAATTTGGGAACCCCCATTCTCGCAGCCATGCTTACGGGTGGCGGGCGGAAGAGGTGGTGGAAGAGGCACGTCTCAAGGTTGCTCATCTGATTCATGCAGATCCGAAGGCCGTCATTTTCACCAGTGGGGCGACGGAATCGAATAACCTTGCCATTAAAGGTGTTGCGCATTTTTACAAGGCTCAGAAGGATCATATCGTGACCTGTGCCACAGAGCACAAGTGTGTTCTCGATAGTTGTCGCCACCTGGAGCAAGAAGGGTTTAAAGTCACCTATCTGCCTGTGAATTCCCAGGGAATCATTGATCTCAAGCAGTTGGAGGAGGCGATCACAGACCGGACCAGTCTTGTGTCCATCATGGCTGTGAACAATGAGATTGGGGTTATCCAACCGTTGGCGGAGATCGGGAAAATCTGCCGGGCCAAGGGTGTCTTTTTTCATACGGATGCAGCCCAAGCCGTGGGTAAGATTCCCATTGATGTGGACGCCATGAACATCGATCTCTTGAGCATCTCCGGCCATAAGATCTATGGGCCGAAGGGGGTAGGGGCGCTTTATGTACGGCGCAAACCGCGGGTGCGCCTGACCTCTCTGATTACAGGCGGGGGCCAAGAGCGGGGCATGCGGTCCGGCACCCTGTCGCCGCCGCTCTGCGTAGGCCTGGGCGAGGCCTGTGCCATTGCGGAAGCGGAGATGGCCTCTGAATCCGCACGTCTGACAGCGCTCAGAGACCGGTTTTACAAGACGATTCAGGCGGAGCTTGATGAGGTGTATCTCAATGGGGATCTGGAGCATCGTATTCCTGGTAACCTCAATCTGAGCTTCGCTTTTGTGGAAGGGGAGGGGCTGATGATGGGAATGAAGGATCTGGCTGTTTCCTCAGGATCTGCGTGTACGTCGGCCTCTCTCGAGCCTTCCTATGTTTTGAAAGCTTTAGGGGTAGAAGAAGATATGGCGCACACGAGTTTACGTATTGGATTTGGGCGGTTTACCACAGAAGCTGAGGTGGATACGGCTGCCAAAAAAATTATTCAAGAAGTCAAGCGATTGCGCGAGATGAGTCCCTTATGGGATATGCACCGGGACGGGGTTGATATAAAATCAATCCAATGGGCTCATCATTAACTGGCCCATCACTAACAACAGGAGGAACGACCATGGCCTATTCAACAAAAGTGATTGATCACTATGAAAATCCCCGGAACGTGGGTACCTTGGATGCCAAGGACACGGCTGTGGGAACGGGGCTTGTGGGGGCGCCCGCGTGTGGGGATGTGATGAAGCTGCAGATTAAGGTGAATGATAACGGGGTCATCGAGGACGCGAAGTTTAAAACCTTTGGGTGTGGCTCTGCGATTGCTTCAAGCTCCCTTGTGACCGAATGGATCAAGGGGAAAACCTTGGAAGAAGCGGGTGCCATTAAAAATACGGTGATTGCCCAGCATCTTTCCCTGCCCCCTGTAAAGCTCCATTGTTCCATGTTGGCGGAGGATGCGATTAAGGCTGCCATCAATGATTATCAGCTCAAGAAAAGCGCATGAGCCGGCCGCCCATTTTAACTCTTACGCCAGCTGCCATTGCGCAAGTCAAGACGCTTCTGGCCGGACGAGGGAAGCCCTCTTACGGCATCCGCATTGGTGTGAAGACGAAAGGGTGCACAGGGCTTGCGTATTCATTGGAATTTGCGGATGCGGCACCGCCAAAGGATGAGCTTATTGAGGTTGATGGCCTCAAGGTGTTGATTGATCCTCAAGCGGTTATGTTCATTTTAGGGTCGGAAATGGATTACAAAGAAGAAAAGTTATCCTCCGGATTTGTCTTCACCAATCCCAATGAGAAGGGTAAATGTGGGTGCGGCGAGTCGTTTCATGTTTGAATGTCAGGAGCCAGCAATCAGGAACCAGGATTTTCAGTGTTGTCATCCCCGGCTTAGACCTTCTAACCCCCGCGAAGCGGGGCTAAGAAGGTCTAAGTCGGGGATGACAGTTATTTTGCATCACCCTCCTGGGTGCAGCTAATGCACCCTAATCCCTTCGCACTCCTAGGCCTCTCCCCTACCTTTTCCCTGGACGCAAGGACACTCGAAAAGGCCTACTTTGACGCTCAGCGCAAATCCCATCCGGATCAATTTTCCCGAGCAACCCCTGAGGCAAAAGCGGATGCGGCGCGCCTCTCCACAGCCATCAACCAGGCGTACCTCTGCTTGAAGGATCCGCTTCAACGGGCCGCGGTTTTATTGGCACAAGCCGGCGTTGAACCGCTTGCATCTGATCCGTCATTCCTGATGCAGGTGATGGAATGGCGGGAAGCCCAATCGGCAGGAGAGGATGTGACGGCTGAGTTAGCCGCGCAGGAAACGCTCTTTTTGCAACAACTCGGCGAGGGTTTTGATGTTCAAGACTTTGAAAGGGTGAGACATTTACTATATCGCCTGACTTATCTTAGGAGTTTATAAAAAAGACAGCTGACCTTTTTCTCAGAACGCCTTCCAGACCTAACCTCTCCCGAGTCTTTCCCTCACCACTTTACTTAATCCTGCTTGTGTTCGTAGTACGTTTAACAGGTTGTCTTCATCTATTGATTTTTTTTCTAACTCTCTTGCTTTTTCAAGTGCTTGTTGAGCCATCGTTTGTCTGGCAGCTTTTCCCTCTGCATTTCCCATGAGAGCCATATAAGCTGACAAATCCATATATTTTAATCGTGCTGCTTCAGAGTCTGCATAGGCAGCCTCTGCTTTTTTGGTTGCTGCTTCCGGTGTTGCTTGAAAGTCTGCGTTTGTAGAAGAGATAGATGAGGCTACAGAGGTAGACGACTTTTCCTGTTCGGGCCTGGAGGCCCATGTTTGAGAAGAGGTGCCAATGAGTAAACTTAAGGTAAGGGCTGAAAAAAGAGTTTTCTGTGTCATCTATAAATCCTTTTAAAATACTGGATAGGAAGAGGTGTGCTGGCAACAAGTATAATGCGTCATGATTTTTATTTAACATTAAAATACTGTATAATGCAATAAAAATTATGATTATTCGCAAATTGCGTCTACGTTGGCATGTTCCCCATTGTCAGGGGGAGGGTGGAAAAATCTGCGTTATTGAGGGTGTGTCTTAATAAAAAATACATAATTTACGTGTATGATACAAAATATATAAACATGGAGAGATAAAATGTATAAGAATTTAGTAAGATTGACTTTAGTCCTTGGATTCCTCGCTGTGAGTGCGCAGGGCGCGATGGCGGCTAACTCTTATTACCATGGTTGTGACGCTTGCTGTTATGAGGGTGCGTGTCCTGCGGGGATTAATTGCGAAAACTGTGGGTTGTGACATCTTCCTCATTGTCATGAGGAGGGGGGCTTGGGGAAAGTCGCACCTATTGATAAGGACGCGTCCCTCACCATTATGACTGATAAAATATCTAAAAGTCCTTGCAACCCCGCTATGCCGTGGCGAGACTCAGATAAAACTCTTACCCGCGCAAGCGCGGGAATTATATCTGGATCCCCGCTTGCGCGGGGATGACACATTGGCGTTGATGTCATACACTCAGTCCTATGACACATCTTGAAGATCTCGATCACCGCTCGCGGGAAGTCTTTCGCCACATTGTGGATGCCTATGTGGAAACGGGTATTCCTATTGGGTCGAAGAGCTTGTCCAGTCGTCTTGAAACGTCCCTCTCGTCGGCGACCATTCGCAATGTCATGGCGGATTTGGAAGCGGCAGGGCTTCTCTATGCTCCCCATACCTCAGCGGGACGTTTGCCGACAGAAGCGGGCCTCCGGCTTTTCGTTGATGGGATTTTGGAGATTGGCGACCTTACCGATCCAGAACGGCAAGAGATTGAGAAACGCTGTCAGGCCCTCAATAAAAGTGTGGCGGATGTGCTGGAGGATGCGACACAAGCCCTGTGTGGCCTCAGTCGGTGTGCGGGGCTTGTGTTGGCGCCGAAGTCGGAGGCGATCCTCAAACATGTGGAGTTCGTTTCTTTAGCGCCGGGTCGGGTGCTGGTGGTGCTCATTACAGACGATGGGCTTGTGGAAAATCGCATTATTGAGGCTCCCTTAGGTCTTCCCCCCTCAAGTCTTGTGGAAGCCGGGAATTATCTGAATCATCGGCTGGCGGGAAAAACGCTGAAAGAAGCGAAGTCAAAAATTTTAGGTGAAATTGAGGAAAAAACAACGCAGTTGGATCTTCTGACCACGAAAGTTGTTGAGACGGGGGTGGCCATGTGGGCCGGGACCTCGAATTCCCTCATTGTGCGCGGACAGGCGAATCTGCTGCAAGATGTGCGTCACATGGAGGAGCTCAATCTTGTGCGCAGTTTGTTCGAGGCGCTGGATACGCAAAAGGATCTTCTGGAGCTTTTGGATGCGGTGATTGCGGCGGACGGGGTGCAGATTTTTATTGGAGCTGAAAATAATATTTTCAAACTTTCTGGGTGTTCCCTCATTGTTTCCCCCTATTCCTCAGAGAACGGACGGGTCATTGGGGCGATAGGGGTGATCGGTCCTGCCCGATTGAATTACAGTCGGATTATCTCTATGGTAGATTACACAGCAAAACTCATTGGGAAGACGATAGGATAAAAGAGATGACAGACCATGATGATGACCTTGAACTCGTAGAGGAAAGCGCTCCTGCTTCCCAAGAAGAAGCCTTAGAGGCAGAAAACCAACAGCTGAAGGACCAGGTCTTGCGCACCATGGCCGAGCTTGAAAACTACCGTAAGCGCGCTGAACGGGAGCGGGAGGAGGCTGCAAAGTATGCGATTACGGGGTTTGCGCGGGATCTTCTCTCTGCGTCTGATAATCTCAGGCGCGCTTTGGAGAGTGTTCCTGAGGATCATGGAGATCCTGAGGCTCTTTTGAAAAGTCTTTTGGAGGGGGTTTCGATTACGGAAAAAGAACTCCTCGGGGCCCTCACGAAACATGGGGTTGAGAAAGTTGAGCCCTTAGGTGCGCCCTTTGATCACAACCTTCATCAAGCGATGTTTGAGGTGGAAGACCATGATCAAGCCCCTGGTACCGTTGTGCACGTGATGCAACCCGGCTACCGTCTTCATGGGCGTCTTTTGCGGCCTGCCCTCGTGGGGGTTGCGAAGGTGAAGGAGGTCGAGAAAAAAGATTAGGAGGACCCCTTGTAATCTTTTTGTGCTCTTCCCATATACGAGGAAAATGCGATTTTATCAGCTCCGATCTTGGAAATCCTCATCATTTCGTAACCAAAACATGGTAGACTTTCTAGCATCGAGACTGGCTAAATTAACAAACAACAAAGGAGACTCTCATGAGCAAAGTTATTGGAATTGATCTTGGTACCACGAACTCGTGCGTTGCCATTATGGAAGGGAAGGAAGCCCGTGTTATTGAGAACGCTGAAGGGGCACGCACAACGCCTTCGATGGTTGCTTTCACGAGTTCGGGCGAACGTCTTGTGGGTCAAGCGGCCAAACGGCAGGCTGTTACCAACCCTGAAAATACTCTCTTCGCGATTAAGCGCCTCATAGGTCGTCGTTATGATGATCCGATGACAAAGAAAGATAAGGATCTTGTCCCCTACAAAATCGTTGAAGGGGGTAACGGGGATGCGTGGGTTGAGGCAGAAGGCAAGAAATACAGCCCCAGTGAAGTGAGCGCCTTTATTCTTCAAAAAATGAAGGAAACAGCGGAAAATTTCTTGGGCGAAAAAGTGACGCAAGCGGTCATTACGGTGCCTGCGTACTTTAACGATTCCCAACGCCAAGCCACGAAAGATGCGGGTAAGGTGGCGGGGCTTGAAGTGCTTCGTATCATCAACGAGCCCACAGCGGCGGCGTTGGCTTATGGCTTGGACAAAAAAGACGGCGAAACCATTGCAGTGTATGATCTTGGTGGGGGAACCTTTGACGTTTCTATCCTTGAAATTGGGGATGGGGTCTTTGAAGTGAAGTCCACCAACGGGGATACGTTCTTAGGCGGTGAGGACTTTGACCAGCGGATTATCGAATATTTAGCGGATGAGTTTAAAAAGTCGGATGGAATTGACTTGCGCAAGGATAAGCTTGCGTTACAGCGTTTGAAGGAAGCGGCTGAAAAGGCAAAGATTGAGCTTTCAAGTTCGATGCAGACGGATGTAAACCTGCCATTCATCACGGCGGATGCTTCAGGACCGAAGCACCTGAACGTCAAGCTTACTCGTGCAAAATTGGAGAGCTTGGTTGAAGACTTGATTGAGCGCACCATTAAGCCGTGCGCGGAAGCCTTGAAAGATGCGGGCATTACAGCTGGCAGAATTGATGAAGTCATCTTGGTGGGTGGCATGAGCCGTATGCCTAAGATCATTGAAACGGTTAAGAAATTCTTTGGAAAAGAACCGCACCGTGGGGTCAACCCCGATGAAGTTGTGGCCCTGGGGGCAGCGATTCAAGGCGGCGTTTTAAAAGGGGACGTGAAGGACGTGCTTCTCCTCGACGTGACCCCCCTTTCTTTGGGCATTGAAACCTTAGGCGGGGTGTTTACGCGCCTCATTGATCGCAACACGACGATTCCCACCAAGAAGAGCCAAACCTTCTCAACGGCTGAGGATAACCAGACGGCTGTGACGATCCGCGTCTTCCAAGGGGAGCGTGAAATGGCTGTACATAATAAAATCCTTGGTCAATTTGATTTGATGGGGATCCCGCCTGCCCAGCGAGGTATGCCTCAAATTGAGGTGACCTTTGATATTGATGCCAACGGTATCGTGCATGTTTCAGCGAAAGACAAGGCGACCGGCAAAGAACAGCAAATTCGCATTGAGGCGTCGGGGGGACTCTCGGATGCCGATATTGAGAAGATGGTGAAAGACGCGGAAGCCCATGCAAGCGAAGACAAAAAGCAACGAGAGCTTGTCGAAGTGCGCAACCAAGCGGAAGCCCTCATCCATGCCACTGAGAAGAGCTTGAGTGAGCATGGGGATAAAATTGGGGCGACAGACCGGGAGAAAATTGAGGAGGCTGTGAAGGATCTTCGGGAGGCTCTCGATTCGCCAGAGAAGGATGAGATCCAGAAGAAAGTTGAAATTCTCAGCCAAGTGGCTATGGTTCTCGGAGAAGCCGTCTATAAAGCGTCTCAAGAAAATACAGCTTCTGAAGTGCCGGATGAGTCGCAAGCGACCAACAAAGAAGATGTGGTTGATGCGGATTTTGAGGAAGTGGACGAGAAGTAAGTGTAGCGTCCGCCGTCGCGGTGAAGCCGCTATGGCGTGATCACGCCGAAGCCTTTGGTGTAGCGGTGTAGCGGTGTAGCGGTGTAGCGGTGTAGCGGTGTAGCGGTGTAGCGGTGTAGCGGTGTAGCGGTGTAGCGGAAGGGAAACGCTTGTAAAAATGGATGTCAATATGAGATATACAAAACGATGAAAAACGATAATGAGAAAGAACAATCTGCTCCACCGCTCCACCGCTATACTGTCACCCAAAGGTAAGTAGATGAAGAAAGACTACTACGACATCCTCGGCGTTTCCCGCACCGCCTCAGCAGATGAGCTGAAAAAGGCTTACCGCAAATTAGCGATGCAGTATCACCCTGACAAAAACCAGGGGTCGGAAGAAGCTGAGAAAAAATTTAAGGAAATCAGCGCTGCCTACGATATCCTGAAAGATGAGCAAAAGCGTGCGGCCTATGATCAGATGGGCCATGCGGCCTTTGAAGGCGGCGGTGGGGGAGGAGGCGCTTACGGTCCAGGAGGTATGGGGGGCGGATTTGACTTCTCCGCCTCCGGTTTTGGCAGCATGTTTGACGATATGTTCAGTGATTTTATGGGGGGAGGGCGCCAACAGCAAGGGGCTCGTTCCGCAGCCCAGCAAGGATCTGACTTGCGCTATAACATGGAAATTTCCCTTGAGGATGCTTACAAAGGGTTGAAGAAAAATATTAAAATTTCCACTTATGGGGAATGCAAAAGCTGCCATGGGTCAGGAGCGGCTGAAGGTTCAAAACCGGAAACCTGTTCGACGTGTCATGGTCAGGGGACGGTTCGGGCGCGCCAAGGATTCTTTACGATTGAGCGGGCGTGCTCTCACTGTCATGGCCTCGGTCAAATCATCAAAAACCCTTGTAAAACCTGTAGTGGCTCAGGACGAACGCGGCGGGAAAAAACCCTTGCCGTTACCATTCCTGCGGGGATTGAAGACGGGGCGCGCATTCGCTTGACGGGGGAAGGAGAAGCGGGTCTTCGCGGTGGTCCTGCTGGGGATCTTTATATCTTCATCCACATCAAGCCTCATAAACTCTTTCACCGAGAGGGGAACAATATTTTTTATCAAGTGCCTATCCCTATGGCTACGGCAGCATTGGGGGATTCGATTGAGGTTCCGGCTATTGATGGCCATGCAGCACGGGTTAAAATTCCTGCAGGAACCCAATCAGGCAAACAGTTTCGTTTGAAGGGGAAGGGCATGTCCATTCTGCGCTCCTCAGGACGCGGAGATATGTACATCGAGGTCCTTGTGGAGACCCCTGTCAACCTCACCAAGCGTCAAAAAGAGCTCCTGGAGGAGTTCGGAACTCTTGAGAAAAAAGCCCATTCTAGTCCCCTGTCTGAAGGGTTTTTTGCGAAGATTAAGGAGCTGTGGGGGTAAGCCAGAGGGCAAAAAACAGGCTAAGTATACGTTATTCCTAACGGAGAGGAGAAGATTATGGTAATGAAGTCTATTTTAAGAACTTTCGTGGTTTTGATGACTGTCCACCCTGTATGCTGGGCCGGAAAAGAAGTTTTTACACCTGAAAATCTTTTGCCAGCAGGTGTTGATAGTGCTGTCGTTATTAATCCTTATACGGGAGAATCTGGGGCAGCACGTAAAGGAACCGTTGCAGCAACACTGAATAACATTGCGCTTCTTAATACACTTCTGCTTGACAAAAATGCGTCTAATGATTCAGCAAGGGTACAAGAAATTAAGGACGCGATCATTTCCCTTGTTCCTTCTTTAAAAGTTATTGGTGTGTTTGACTTGTTTTCCCCTGAAGAATGGCTCCTCTCTGATAGGCAGCCAGGTCGTGTGCTCGCGGCTGTGCTGTATCTCCAGACATATCCTGAAGCGATCACCGCTCCCCTTAAGGAGCGCTTATTGAAGATTCAAGGTCACACTCACGTAAACATATTGTCTGAATCCATTGAAAAAACGTTAAGTAAAATAAACCAATAACTGAGAATTTATTTTTCTTTTGTGTTGTATTTTGAATCAATCAATTGATTGATCGCAATTTCTGCGGCTTGGGCGGTCTCTAAGGCAAAGGCAGCGTTATCTTTTTCTCTTTCTGCATCGACCAAGTTATCGACCCAATTCTCTCGACTGTCGCGCGGAAGGGCGTTGTAATAGGATTGAGCATTGTCCAATGCTCCCTGTTTTGCTTGGAGAAGGTTAGTCAGTTTTTCGATATGCGTTGCAACTTTTTTGCCTTGCTCTGCCAATTTTCTTTTGTCATCTGGTAGCGGTGAAACGATCAGCAACTCTCCCTCTGCTCCCCCAAGGGTGACTTGAAGGTTGTAGCGCGCAAGTTGCTCTTTCAGGGAGCCCATCAAAATTTTGAGTTCTGTCTGTCGTTTTTCTGCCGCTGCTTGACGGAGTCTTAATTTTTCGAGGTTACAGGTTTCGTGGGAACTTTTTATTGTGTTTTCCAGATTATTAATCTGCCTCTGGAGGGCAGCCTCATCAGCCTTCAGCGAAAGAATAGGCCCAAAGGAAAAGGCGACAAGGAGTCCGAGCTGTTTAAAAGTAATGATGCGCAAGAGAGTGCCTCCTTATCCGGATAAAAAATATATCTCTGTGAAGTATATCATAAAAATCGTCTTTTGGGGGGGGTGATGGCCAAAAAAGATAAAAAATTTTACTGAGGCCTTGACGATTAAAGGTCCTTTCTATATGTCCTGA
This sequence comes from Alphaproteobacteria bacterium, assembly GCA_013287205.1. GTDB lineage: Bacteria > Pseudomonadota > Alphaproteobacteria > UBA9655 > UBA9655 > UBA9655. The sequence continues at coordinate 15,634 of JABDEE010000009.1, read as the reverse complement.
GTGGTATGGAGGGGTGGCCGAGCGGTTGAAGGCACCGGTCTTGAAAACCGGCAGGCGTGGAAGCGTCTCGTGGGTTCGAATCCCACCCCCTCCGCCACTTTCCCGAGATTCTCCACACCACAAAATGGCTCCATGGGACACTGATGGGACACTAGAGAATAAAAAACCAGCATTATCTGTGAAGACTCCTATCTAACACTATCTGCCGCAACCAAGATTTTCTCTTGCAAAAGCGGTGCTAACTGTCCCAACACTGTCCCATAGATGAATGAGATCGTCTCAACACCATGTGTTTCCTTGTAAAATTAAAGAATTCAGCCGGTGAGTGAAACCGACTGTTGCTGATTTCCCTCTTTTGCCATAGAGTTCTCTCATTCATGAGGAGGGATCAATGGCAACACTCGAAAAACGACTCAATGCAGATGGGACGACAGGCTACCGGGCAAAGGTCCGTCTGAAGGGCTTTCCTTCTGAATCGGCAACCTTTGAACGCAAAACGGATGCGAAGGAATGGGCCAAGCAAACCGAAGCGGATATGCGCCAAGGACGGCATTTTAAGACAGTTGAAGCCAAGAAGCATACATTCGGGGACCTCATCGATCGTTATCTCCGAGAAATGGAGAAGAAAAACCCGAAACGTTTCGCAGATGTCAAAACCCTTTTGGGGTGGTGGAAAGACGAAATCGGGGTTTACCTCCTCTCAGACGTCTCGCGTGCCCGTATCATCGAACAACGGGACAAGCTTTTGAATACGAAGGGGCGCAATGTTGAGAAGCGCAGCAATTCGACCGTTAATCGCTATATGACAGCCCTTGGCAATGCCTTTACGGTTGCGATGAATGAGTGGGAATGGATACACGAAAATCCTATGTCAAAGATCTCCAAACTCTCAGAGCCCAGAGGACGTGTGCGTTTCCTCGATGATGAAGAGCGCGAGCGCCTTTTGCAGGCCTGCAAGACGTCAACGAATCCTCAGCTGCATACACTTGTTGTTTTGGCCTTGAGCACGGGAGCCAGGCATGGAGAGCTGATCAACTTGCGCTGGAATGACATCGATTGGCAGCGCCGGGTTATCACCTTACATGACACAAAGAATAAGGAGAGACGCCTCTTGCCTCTTGCTCATTATGCGCTTGAGCTTATGGAAACCCATAACAAGGTGAGGAATATGGCTTCGGACCTCGTGTTTCCGTCTCTCTCTCACCCTTTGAAGCCTTGGGACAGTCGCTCAGCCTGGATATCAGCTTTGGGGAAGGCGGGTATTCAAGATTTTCGCTTTCACGATCTCCGTCATAGTTGCGCGAGCTATCTTGTGATGAATGGCGCTTCTTTGGCCGAAATTGCAGAGGTGTTGGGTCACAAGACCCTTCAGATGGTTCGGCGATACGCTCATCTCAGTGAAGCCCATACGGCATCTGTTGTTCAACGCATGAATGAGAAGATATTTAGATGAGCAAAGCGGCTTTAAGAGCAATACATGAGAATGACCTTGATTCCTGCAAAAAGTGGCTATGCGACGATACGTCCTTGACTGTTTATCAGGGGTTATCCCATATCATTTCCCCTAACGATTCATTTGGGCCGCTCTACCAAGAACAAAGGGATCATCTGAGAAATAAACTGTTTGAAAAGAGGAGGTTTGCGGGGATCTTAATTACCCGTGCAGATGGTTTTTTCGTCATAGATGATATTGTCACCATTGCACCAAATGATAATGATCTTGAGATGTTGAGCCAGCGTCTTACGTCTCGCCCTCAATTTGTAAAACTGATGTATCAATATATGTCACATTTTTCGGATGCAGTTTATGAGGCCTACACAGAAGTCACAGGGGATCATTTAAGATTGGATGACCTTTCTGAGGTAAGAGAATTTTACGAAGAGTGTTCTACATTTGATTCATGGACAGGCCATCAGCTCTGCGCCTATATCAGTCATTGTGACCCAGAAGCCTTGGATTTCCTTGCAGCCAATCCAGAAGCCCAGGACTCCTTTCCAAAGACCCCAGCACGGCACCTTCCTGAGAGACTTTCTCGTATCTTTTCGAAGTCAGACCTCTACGAAAAGAATGCACCGCTTGTGAAAGCCGCTATTCTGGGAGGAGCCTTTGAGCTGATCCATCTTGATCGTGACGATTGGGAGAAAAGCTCCATGCATCCTAAGAAGGGACTGGAATGGGCAAAGAAGAAAGGGATCGAGTACCATCCTGTGCTTGATGAGCTTCTCCTAGATGTAGAGGCAGCACCTGCCATTGTAGAACCTGCTATTTCTTCAGGATACACCACTCCCTACTTAGAGATGATGCAAGAGGTGATGAGGGAGATGGAGATTTCAAGAGAAAATCAGGGGAAAAAGGAAGCCATAGCTGCTTTATTTGCAAAGAAACTCGCTGATCATAAACTCACTCCCCTCAGCCAAAAACTAGCTGATGCGATGGCGACTTTGGTTCGCTTGCCTGAATCGCAGCAAGGACGAGCACAACGTAAGGGGTGACCCCATCGGATAGCACGTTTTCGCATCCTATTGAATTTAAACATATTTTCAATGGGGGAATCCCATTCCCCCTTTTGCCCGGACCCCTTTACCTGTTTGTTTTTTCTCAAAATTGATTCTTACTCTACGTAGAAGACAGCAATCGTGCTGTTTCTTATAGCGTAAAGGATTAAACAGAATGCCTATTCACAACAACTCTACACCTACACAACCTTCGATAAGCGTCGACGACTTCGTTACCATCAGACAACTCACCACCACCAACCCGGCCTTCACAGAAGGCGGGATCCGAGCGCTCATCTTTCGAGCTGAGGGCAATGGCTTTAATAGCTGTATCCGTCGCATTGGGAGAAAGATCCTGATTTCTAAAAGTGCTTTTTCTCGTTGGATTGAAGCCCAAAATGAAGAGGGGAAGTGATGTAGGATTGGAAAAAAGAAAATGAGCATTGAAGCTGTGAAGACTCGAGTTGATAGGGCGATACCCTATGTAGTCCCTCAACCGGAACATGCAAGGCCTCCCTTGCATTCCTTGAATGTACGGGAACTCTTGGAACTCGAGATCCCTCCCCGTGAGATGATCCTGAATCCTGTTCTTCCTATGCAAGGGTTGGCGATGCTCTATGCACCTCGTGGGATTGGGAAGACCCATGTCGCCCTCTGGATGGCTTATACGATTGCGTGTGGGGGCGCGATGTTTGAGAATAAGTGGCAGTGTGAGACCCCTCGCAAAGTGCTGTTCATCGATGGTGAAATGCCGGCCAGCACATTGCAGGAGAGACTCTCGCGTATCATTGCCAGCTCAGAAAAAGAACTAGAGGATGTTGATCACTTAAAAATCATCACGCCGGACTGCCAAGAGGGAGGGATGCCTGACCTCTCCACCCTTTCAGGACAAGAATGGCTTGAGCCTCATCTCAAAGGAATCAATCTGTTGATTTTAGATAACCTTTCTTGCCTATGTCGAAGCGGCAGAGAGAACGAATCTGAAAGTTGGACGCTTCTACAGGGCTGGTTGTTGAATCTGCGGCGAAAGGGCATATCGATTCTTTTTGTTCATCATGCAGGCAAGGGAGGGAATCAGCGGGGTACGTCTAAAAAAGAAGATATTTTGGACACCGTCATCGTTCTTCCTAAACCACAGGATTATGACGAACGAGAAGGCGCTCGCTTTGAAGTTCATTATGAAAAAGCACGTGGATTTTATGGGGATGAAGCAAGACCTTTTCAAGCGTGGTTAAAAGAGGACAATGGAAAAATGACTTGGCAAGTCCAGGAAATAGAGCAACTTCAATTAAACAAACTGATCGGGCTTCACAAAGACGGCTTGAAACAGCGGGAGATAGCGCAGGAACTCGGACTGGGTCTCGGCACTGTGAATCGATGGGTCAAACGCGCCAAAGAGGAGGGTAAAGTCTAATGATCGTCTCCTCTCATCCTCCCTCTGTTCCATTGTTCCACTCTCTAGGGAATGGAACAGTGGAACACGTGCTCAGTCAGTGGAACACGTGCTCAGTCAGCGGAACACCCAACGGAACAGTTCTGGAACATTTTCTCTAAAAGCCTTGGCATGTCAGGTATTAGAGAGGAACAGAGAGCAGAACAAATGTGGAACAGAGGTCTTACAATCTGTTCCATCGATGCCTCAAGGTCGTTCTGTTTGTGGAACAAATACTGATACGACTCGCTATGAGTCTCTTTCTTACGAATTCGAAGAACGAGCTGCCATCATGGAATATGACGGTGGGCTCTCTCAAGAAGAGGCGGAGAGGTTGGCGAGGGTTGATTGGGAAGAAAATCAGCGCACATCTTGACACCCATCAGCATTTAGATACTATATATAGTGTTTTACGGTGTGCGACTGCGCTAAGCGGTTGTGCTTAAAAGGGAATCCGGTGCGACGTATATTTATGCCGGAGCTGCCCCCGCAACTGTAAGCGGCGAGTATTTTTCTCATCATGCCACTGAGGCGGTATTTCCGCTTTGGGAAGGCCGAGTGAAATGCAACAACCCGCGAGCCAGGAGACCTGCCAGAAGACATTTCGCAACCATCGGGCGGGGCGCACCGGTTGAGGGCAGAGGTACATCCTCGTATCTCTGCTTTCGGCAACTCCTGCCCTCTATGAAAGAGGGTACCACTATGCTGACCAATGCATACGATTTCGACAAAGACGGCAATTTAGTTCATTTTGATCCCCTGAGGACGATTGTTCCGTTTCCCGAAACACAGGAACAAAAACAACTCTACCGTAAAGCGGCGGAACTGCCCCTCAAACAAAAAATCAATATGCAAGAGCTTAAGCTTGATTATACCCGAGATGCCCTCCTGACAGATTTTGGAAAAGAAACCTTGGATGATCGCTACCTTCTTGATGGGGAGACTTATCAACAGATGTTTGCACGTGTGGCATGTGCTTTTGCCGATGATCTTGCCCATGCTCAGCGGCTTTACGATTATATATCACGCCTCTGGTTCATGCCCGCAACGCCTGTACTTTCCAATGGAGGGGCAAAACGTGGACTACCGATTTCCTGTTTCTTGAATACGGTGTGCGATAGCCTTGATGGGATCGTTTCCACCTGGAACGAGAACGTTCTACTTACCTCCAACGGAGGCGGCGTTGGAACGTACTGGGGCTTCGTCCGAAGTGTGGGAGAGCCGGTCGGTCGTGCGGGAAAAACCTCCGGGATTATCCCCTTTGTGCGGGTGATGGATTCCCTCACGCTTGCGATTGCTCAAGGATCCCTCAGGCGAGGGGCAGCGGCCGTGTACCTTGATGTATATCATCCAGAAATCGAAGAATTTCTTGAAATTCGTAAGGCCTCTGGCGATTTCAACCGCAAGAGTTTGAATCTCCATCACGCGATCAACATCACCGATGAATTTATGGAAGCCGTGCGTCATGATACAGAATTTGGGCTCCGGAGTCCAAAAGATGATCGAGTCGTTCGGATGGTCAATGCACGTCAATTGTTCCAAAAAATTGTTGAGACCCGTTTGCAAACCGGGGAGCCCTACCTGATATTTATTGATACGGTCAACAAAGCGATGTCCAAGCATCAACGGGAATTAGGGTTAAAAGTACGCATGTCAAACCTCTGCAGCGAAATCCTTCTGCCTTCTGGTCCTGACCATCACGGAAAGGATCGGACGGCCGTGTGCTGTTTATCCTCCCTCAATGCAGAAACATGGGATGAGTGGTGTACGGATCCTCTGATTGTGGAAGATGTGCTGCGCTTCCTCGATAACGTGCTTCAGGAGTTCATTGATACAGCCCCGAATGGAATGGCACGGGCCAAGTATGCCGCGATGCGTGAACGCTCAATAGGACTGGGACTGATGGGCTTTCATTCGTTCCTTCAGCGGAAAGCCATTCCCTTTGAGAGCGCCCTGGCGAAATCATGGAACCTGAAGTTATTCCGTCATATCCGCCGTGCAGCGGATGCGGCTTCTGTCTCCCTGGCTGAGGAGAGGGGAGCGTGTCCTGACGCGCAGGAGCGGGGCATTAAAGCCCGCTTCAGCCACAAGTTGGCGATCGCCCCCACAGCCAGCATTAGCATTATCTGTGGAGGAACGTCAGCCTGTATCGAGCCTATTCCTGCGAACATCTACAATCATAAAACCCTCTCCGGAAATTATGCGGTTAAGAACCCTTCCTTAGAAAAATTGCTTACATCAAAGGGGTTGAATACGGACCTTATCTGGCAATCAATTGTGGAGCGGGAAGGATCTGTTCAACATTTAGCTGAGCTCTCTCAAGAAGAAAAAGATATCTTCAAAACGGCTTTTGAGATTGATCAACGGTGGGTGATTGAGTTGGCAGCGGACCGGGCTCCCTTCGTCTGCCAGGGACAATCCATCAACATCTTCCTCCCCGCTGATGCCAACAAATGGGATTTGTTGATGCTCCATTGGACGGCCTGGGAGAAGGGCGTAAAAAGCCTTTATTACTGTCGCTCTAAATCGATTCAGCGAGCTGAGTATGCGGGAGGAGAGGGCAAAGAAACAAAGGAACTCAAGATGGAACGAACGGATTATGAGGAGTGCCTTTCATGTCAATAAATTACGCCACTCAAAACCCTTTGGATATCCAAGATAAAGGTCTCATCGGGCTTCTGGATACCACGGGTTCTTACAATGTAGAGCGCTATCCATGGGCCTATTCTGCTTGGAAGCGCCAACAGCAAATCCATTGGATGGGTGAAGAAGTGCCGCTGGGTGAAGATATTAAAGATTGGGGAAGTACACACATTACGGACAGTGAGCGCAATTTGCTCAGTCAGATTTTTCGCTTCTTTACTCAGTCGGATATTGAGGTCACCGAGAATTATTTCAAACGCTATATCCCTATTTTTCAACCGCTCGAAGTCCAGATGATGATGGCAGCCTTTACCAACATGGAAACAGTTCATATTGATGCCTACGCCTTATTACTTACAACTATTGGCATGCCAAAAACTGAATTCCAGGCTTTCCGAGCGTATGGGTCGATGCGGGCCAAGGCTGATTATATGCATAGCTTTGGGACGGGTACCTGTGCAGATGTGGCGCGCACACTTGCGATGTTTGGCGCCTTCACTGAGGGAATGTCCCTCTTTGCCAGCTTTGCCATGCTCATGAACTTCCCCCGCTTTAATAAAATGAAAGGCATGGGGCAAATTGTGACATGGTCTGTGCGGGACGAATCTCTACATTGTGAATCAATTATTCGTTTGTATCACGAATGGGAACATGAAACGGGGTCAGTCACAAAAGCAGTGGCGGATGATATTGTCGATGTGGGCAAGACAATGGTCAATCTTGAAGATAAATTTGTTGAGCTTGCTTTTGAGTTAGGGGGGATAGAAGGCATGATGGCCCAGGATATTCAATCTTATATCCGTTATATTGCAGACTGGCGATTGACACAACTTAAACTCACGCCTTGTTATGGTTATTTTACAGGGACAGCGGGCGACTATAAACAAACGAAAGAGCACCCCCTTCCTTGGCTCACGGCCATGCTCAATGGGGTTGAGCATGCCAATTTTTTTGAGGCCCGCGCAACAGAATATTCCAAAGCTGCCACAAAAGGGGATTGGCATGGCGAGGGTGGCGTATGGGCAGCATTTGACGGCTTAGATAAAGGCGGCAACAGAAAGGCAGCGCAGATGTAAAAAAATCTAGTAATTATACAAATATCTCTTTGTAAATGCTTGCTTTTTTCCTGGTATTTTTTTTCGTTGACAGTCAAAGTAGTTTTTGCCACAGTCAGCCAGGTGATGCTTGGCTGATTTTGTTGATATAACGCAAAACATGTCAGTATAGGTGGACAGTCTAGTAAGACGGAAGAAGGAAGATAAAACTACCTTTGTAACTCCACTTACGTTGTATAGATTCATTTATGCTGCTTTTGAGTGAGCTCTTACAAATGAAAAAATCTAAACAGTGTCCCTTTGAGACGCCATCAGACAATCACAGAAGATTTAAATTAAGCGTTTGTCTTGAAAAAATACTGGGGGGGGAAGTTATAAATCTGTCTAAAGGATGCGACTGCAGCCTCTTTCTTCAGCATCTTCATGAACCAAACGAACTAAAAAAAATTATACGAGAAATGCTTCCAGAAGCGATAGACGTTACTATAAACGGACCGTTTGAAGACAGAATATTTTTGATTCAGTATCCAGAATATCTAAATGTTTTTTCTCTTAATTCTGACCTTTGCGATAACCCTTTCATTATAACATATGCGCAAGAAATCATACTCTCTACGCCGGAAAAAATGCTGTCGAGAGCTCAATTTTCACCTACCCTTCTAGAAAGGCTCAAATTACCAAAGGTAAAGTTAGTAGCGCTTTATCATCCAGAGAATTTTCCTTTGCCTAGATTTTCTTTAGGGATTTCTGATATTGCAAGAGCAGTTCGTGAAGAATACAAGGGACAGGTAACCCTTAGTGATATGCAATTGGATAAGTCTGTTAATGACATCTTTGAGGAAGTTCAAAATGAATTGGCAGATATCATCGGTATTTCAGTCACCTTTGGCCAACAAGATGTTCTCGAACAACTCCTAGATCTCATTGCGACAATAAAGAACTACGCTCCCCTTATCGTTATTGGTGGAAGCTTGGCCGCCTTAAATGCAAAACATCTTGTCTCAACGTATCCCAACCTTATAGTAGGCTTGGGGGATGGAGAATCAATATTTCCAGATATTATTTCATACTGGCATGGAGATAAACCTATCTCAGAAATAAGCAATATTATGTTTCTTTCTGAACACAATGAACCAATTAAAACAGCACGAACAGTGTTGCCCTCAATTACTGCAGGTATACCTGAACTTGACCTGTTAGCTTCTACTCTGAGCAGCAGAGGTGTTATGCAGTTGGAATCGACGCGTGGGTGTAGTTATGCTTGTTCGTTCTGTCCTAGGGCGCATAAAGGAATTTGGAGCCCCCAATCAATAAATTTATTTGAGAAAATTCTTCCTGAAATAGCTTCTATTTTTCAGAATCACCCAGAGATTTCAAAGAAAATTTTTCTAGTAGATGAAGAATTTGTTGGGTACAAGGTGGAGGATGAAACAAATACCCGCATATTAAATGTGTGCAATACATTAAAAAATCACGGATTTACGTTTGAAACCAGCGCGCGAGTAGATCAAGTTTACAGAAGAAACAAAGATAAAGAGTGGCATGTTAAACGAATGAAACTATGGAATTTTCTTGTTGCAAATGGCCTGGATAGAGTGTTGTACGGCGTGGAATCAGGGGTTGATACAATATTAGAGCGTTTTAACAAAAAAACAACTAAACTTCAAAACGAAAATGCGATACGAATTCTCTCTGCTTCCTCTATTCCTGTGCGATTAACGTACATTACCTTTGATCCCCTCATGTCAATGGAAGAGCTTCTTGAATCATTCGAATTTCAAGGAAGAAAAGATCTTATCCTAAATCCACTAAAAGAAATGCCTGAGGATGAGTTGTTTGATGGAGTGCATAGTACAGACTTTATAGAAAAACATTCAGCCAATCGTCGTTTATATCAAGAAATCAGCTATTTACTTGTTTCTATGGAATGTCTCATTGGTTCAAAATATCTATCCAAAGTAGACGAAGCTGGTTTAGCTCGTGAATTTAATTACTCCATGGGGAAAAGGAATGCTGATTACCTTGATAAACGGATAGGATTGATGAGTTATAATTCTCAGCTATGGGTAGATCGGAATTTTTCATTAGATTATACAATTAAAAGCGTCGAAAAAATTGCTCCAAAAGAAAAAAGAAAAGAAATTCGCGAGCTTCGAAATGTTGTTAAGGATTTTGCATATGGTTTACTGTCTCAATTTCTTGCTATCGTAACGAAGAACTATTCTCTTGTTCCACCTGATCTTGTCCCAGATATTTCTCACCTTAGAGACATAGAGAAAAATTTTGACTATTCTATGAACAACATGGAACACAATCAAAAATTATTTGAAAAAATTATGGACGTACAATTTGATAATTTATGCAATTTCTTTACTGATAGATATAATGAGGTGCGCGTGACTTTCAGCGAAAAAGATAAGTTGAAAATGGATTGTATTATTAATGAATGGCAAGGTAAATCTCAATGGCGCCTCATCAATGCAGCTTAAGATATGGCGCGACCATTCTGTTTGTCCGTAGCGAGAAATAGGCACTGATTTAATGGCCCATACAAAATGTATAATAGAAAAGCATGACTCCTCAGAGCATTTCAGTTATGTATAAATGGAAATGTTTTTTGAATTTTTCTTTGTTCACCCTCACTAGCTTGTCTTTCATAGATGCTCAATGCCTTCCTGATGATACTACAGAAACGCGAGTCACTAAGGCTAAGGCAATTTTTAGCACTACATCAGACGAATTAAGCAAAAGGGCTTTCCCCATATCAACGGCTGCTATTGTAGATAGAATTGTCTTTCACCCCATTGAATCAGTAATTACAATACAGCAATCACATGTTCACAAAAATTATAGCAAACTAAATTTTTGTGAAGGTGCTTCTGTATTATACAAAAATGGAGGGTTAAGTGCTTTTTACAAAGGATTTGCATGGCCTATGCTGAATGCCATCCCTAATAGGTTTCTTGTGTTTGGTACGTATTATGCGGCGAGACGCCATTTAGAGAGTTATTCGCTTAATGAAAAACATATTTATAGTGGCGTGCTAGCATCTATCGTAAAAGCAATTTCTTCCTGCCCTTCTGAAGCAGAAAGAACACGTCAAGTGTGCGGGATACATGTTACTAACAGGTTTTCTCCTCAGAGTCTCTTTAAGGGACTTCTCCCGCTTTCAATTAAACATATCAGTGCATTAGCTCCTTCTTTGGCTGGCACTGATATTCTCATCCATAGATATCAATCTATCAAAGAATCAGCATTGGGTCCTTTTGTTATTGCAAGCGCTATCTCCTTTGTTTTTCAAACAATCTCTACCCCTGCAGATATGCTTAAAACGAGAGTTATGGAGGATTATACAGGAAAAACTTTTAGGACACACCTAACGCAATTAAAAAGGGATAAAAATTTAATATTTAGGACTTTTTGGTCTCGAGCATTCCGTTCAAGCGGAGGAGCTGGTCTTACAATTGGAATTATCCATCTTAGTCAATCCTTAATGGGTCATGATGAATAAGCAAAGATGGCAGGAAGCCCCCTATTTTTTTATACAATTCAACGCCCTTAATATGCTTAAGCTTTTTTAATATGGGATCCCCGCGCCGTACTAAGATATGCATGGAATCTAAATTTTTTGGCGTTGATTAATTTCGTGGATTGCAATGTAAAAAGTTGAGAGGACGATAAGCGTCATTCCAAAAAAAATACTGATTTTTGGCGACTCACGGAATATTAGTCCCCCGCAAATTCCTGAAAAAATAAACTCAGTATAGCGAAATGGTTGCAGGGAAGAAATTTCTGCCGATGAAAAGGCGGATAATAGGCAAAATAAAATTAACATACTCCCTCCACTTAAGAGTAAAAGAAAAAAGCACTCCTCAAAAGTAGGTGTAATCCACATTAAGAGGGTCGGAACAACTCCTAATATGGCTGTACCAATAGCAGAATAAAATAACATAGATAACAAATCCTCGTTCTCAATTAACAGCTTTTTGTTTATAATATCGAGAAGAGCAAAAAGAATTGTTGAGCCCAGAAGGGAGACGGTCATAGAGTTAAAATTATCCTTTATTGGATATAGGCTGATTGCAACACCAACAAATCCTAAAAAAGTTGCCGCAGACCGTTGCCAGCTACAATATTCTCCTAAAAAAATGGCAGCTAATGGAAGTATAAAAAGAGGTGTCGTGAAACTTATTACGGTAGACAGCGTTAATGGAAGAAAAATAACCCCATAACTCCATGCAGTCATTGCCAAAATAAGTAAAAAAGATCGTATAATGTGAACGGTAAGGTAATTTGTACCAAATGTCTTTTTGCCTCGAATCATAAAAAAAGGCCACAGCAGTAACGCACCAAAAAAAAACCGAAAAAAAGAAATCTCTATTGCCGGCAAGCGGCCGCCTAGGTATTTAGTGAGAACATCGTTGAGGCTGCTCACAACACACGCTGCAATCATCCAGAAAACCCCTCGATGATAGCCTTTTAAGGTAAACCATGAATCCATATCTGCTCAAGGCTAGCTCTGCTAAAAAACCGTCCTTTCGAGACTAATCCAATTAACACATTCGTCAAGAGATAATATAGTATTTCTAAGATTTTAGCGGAGATGATTTCTGATGTTTTTGTTATAAGCGAAAACATCTCTCCTAGGCAGATGCACTGACCGCTATAAAAAGTGATCGGTGCATCTTATTGTTTAGATAAGTTTTAGGTCTACTTCAATGTTGACTCTGCCTCTCCTAGGAGATGAAGTTCCCATTCAGTTTGAGAGGGCTCACAGGCACTCTACTCTTTTTCAGTCCCCTTTTGAGACTTAAGGCTCAATCGTGCTCTTTCTTCTGCTGCGAACTGCTCCCTATCTTCTTTGAGAGGGTATTTTCCACTTCTATAAACTTTAAAATCCCTCTGTCTCCAGGTAAGGTCCACATATCCGGTTGAGAGTTCCTGAAGACCGATTTCTTCAGGTATATATCCTTTCATTTCTTTGTTGATTGAATCCAAGTTATCTTTTCTAGAAGCTAGAAATTCAATCTCCAAAAAATCCCCTAATCCCCTAACGTCATCCCAGCACAGCGTAAATTTTCCTCCTTTATAAGTTTTTCTGTTCTTTTCAATCACAACTGATTCTATTAAGTTGTTTCTATTCATTAAATCTTTTAGGTCGGCTCTTTCAACCTTGGCTAAGCCCAAAAAAGTTAATAAGTCATTGAGCCTTTCTTGATCTTCCTCTATCAGCGGTATCGCAAAAGTATATTCACTACAATGGGTACGTTTTTCTGTTCGGCTGTTTTGTAGAAAATCCTCTTCATTAAATTTAACGTCAAGCTTTCTATTATTTCTTAGGCGTACATATACACCTTTCTGATAGAGATCTGCTGATGGGGTATCAAGATATATATCCGTCTGTGTTTTTAATGAAACAAACTTTTGTTTTTTTAAAAACTCTTCAAGATTTTGTTTGTCAGAGACACTATATCTATGCTCAACTTCTATCACCTCTCCGGGAGATCCCCCGGCACACTCACTACTATTTGATGCAATACAAGTGGCAATACCCGCACCAGCAATAAGGGGGTAGATGAGTCTATAATTATAAGGGTAAGGAGTTGCGGGTGTCAGTTTGCGCAACAGAAAAGGTGATCCCGCAAATCCTCTTCTAAATGCAGGCGAATATGGTTCATTGCAAATTTTCTGTCTGGAGCTTGAAGCTTTACTTGCTTTGACTCTTTGACTGAAAAGGGAGCTCTCCACTTTAATGGCTCGAGAGATGTGAGGCTTTGCACGTGAAAATAATTCTCGACAGTGACTCAGTCCAGCTGCCTGTGCATCTGAATGCAATAATATAAATGCTCCAAAATATAAAAGAAAGCCACGTAGTTTAAACGTAGAAGGGAAAGATTTTCTCATTTGAACGCACTCCACTGAGCTGTTAGATTTGATAATACGGTAGGGCGAGAGATACCGTCCGAATAAAAATCTTGATTAGCAATATTCATACCTATGTGTTCTGTTTATGGCAACAAAAAAATTGTTTAAATAAGTAAAATTTTTAAACTTTTTCTTGTTGTCACAGCAATTCTGAATTATTATTCCTGCATGCCTTATCCCAGGATTAATTTGATCCATAATGAAAGAGATGGCCTCATGGCCAACCTTTCTACTCACCCTTAAATAAATGACTTACGCACTACAGGCGACAGGCACGGGCGCTAATTGCATTGCTCTGACTAACAATTTATCTCTAAATCTTTCTATGTTTGGATCGGATTGGTTTGAAGAGGGAATATTGTGTATATCAAACCATTGTACCGATCTATATTCTTCTTCACAGAAGGCAATAGGGATTTTGCTATCTCCCTGAAGAAGGTACCATAATGATACGTCCTGATGCAGGATGCCTTTTTCATTGATTGGCGCTACTGTTATAAAAAAAGGCTCTGAGGAAAAAAAATCAGGATCCATCCGTAACTCTTCGCGACACTCTCTCTTTACTGTATCTAGGGGTAGCTCATCTGGCTCAACATGCCCTCCCGAGGGCAGCCAGAGGTTTGCTTTTTTATGTTCTCCGAGTAATATTTTCATATGTATAAAATCAATAAGAACGAAATAACTTACCAAGTGTATGTTTGGGATGTTGGGTTTTTGAATTCTACACAAATCTGCTCCTGATAGGATCCAATCAGTAACAAATTGAATGTGATTTTTTTCTAAATCATCCCACGGTTGAATATTTTGTATTTGTGATAGAATTTCATTCCTCATGACCGATATTCCTCTTTTGTTCTTTCATTGCAGATCATTCGTAGCTCAGGATGCATCCTATAATATTGCTTTCCCTGCTCTCTTTTTTGCGCGCACATGAATGGTAAATTATTGTTTTTAACAGCATGCCTCAGAGCGTCTGTAATTAAACGCGCTTGCAAGTATTTTGTTTTATCTTTCACATCGCCCCAATGTTCATTTTCTATTTTTTCTACTCTGATTATGGGGCCTGTGTCTATCCCTTTGTCAACAAAATGTAGAGAGCATCCCAATATATCATTATGAAATACTGCCCATGCGATGGCGTCCATTCCTCTATATAGAGGGAGTATGCCGTTGTGTGCATTGATAAATTTTGCGTCAACGGATGAAAGCGTTGCTTGCGAGATAACCCCCATGCTTACAAGAACTACTAAATCAGGTTGCAGACGCTGTAACAATTCACGCCCCTCAATAGAATTTATTGAATCTAGCGTGCATATATTGATATTATGTACATTTTTGAAATTAAAATTTTTAGGTTGAGTGCGCAATTTTCTTAATGATAACGACCAACTTGGATACCATGGTTGAGCATAAATATCGGTAGGCGTGGCGTTAGAATCATTTATTAATATTATTGTTTTTGGGTAAATATTAGCTTTCTTCATCTCGTCCCATAATGGAGGGAATGTAGAAGAATGCGCCGATACGAGAAGTATTATATTAGGGGATGTGCGCGATATAGGTAAGTACGCTTCAGCGGTATTCGTAGCGTGGGGCGTAATTCTTTTTCCATAAATCCATTTTTTGGACTTAATGTGCTGTATATGAGCATAAGCGACACATAAGCATAAGATATCTAAAAATAACAACTGCTTATTTTGTGTGTTTAATCTAGCGAAGAATCCCAGGAGCTTCAGAGCTCCATTGAAATATCTAACATCATCTAAAATACATGCGAGCTGGGTCCAAGAGAGAATTAAATAAGGAATAATAAGCTGTTCCTGCAGACTATCTTTCTCCTGAAATATGATAGATGTCTCAGGATGCCGGCGTCCAATATTCACTTCAAAATTATTCAATAATTTTTCATGCATATCTAGAAATTCTTCCGGCATCTTTTTGTTTTTATCTTCTGCGTCACCACACAGCAAAGCATGAAGCAGCTCCATGTATACTGGCTTAGATAAGATTTCTTTTTCTGAACGAGAGGGAGGTATTTTTTGTTTTTTACGCAGGGATGATAAAAAAACGTCTTCGCCGTAAA
>JABDEE010000008.1 GCA_013287205.1 Alphaproteobacteria bacterium | reverse complement strand
AGAACAGTTTTACGAATAACAGAAAACTCAGCAGGTGGGGCAGAAGGCGGAGGGGCAGCTTCTATAGCTGCAGAAAGTGGAGAGTGTGGCACTTTAGATAAATGAGGAAATTGCGCATCCCTATCATCATATTCTCGCGATTGCATGGCCATTCTATGTCTCAGAGAGCTTCTGCTCTCAAAGGGGTCGCCGGCAAAGGCGCTACCTCCTGTTAGTCCGACAAGGATAGCTGAATAAAGAAGATTTGTTTTAATTGACAATATATGCTCTCAAAATATTAACGATCTTATTGTTATCTAGTCTATAGGCAAATTGTTAAATACAAGTTAATTTTATTAATGCAATAATAATTTTTTTATTACAGAAGAAACCCCTCCTTTTTACGTCAATCTGCGCGGAGAGATCGTGCCCCCTGGTTCCTTAAGAGAGGATCTGCTATAGTCCCTTCCACAATAGCCGATATAAAGAGCAAAAGAACGTGGAGACCCAAAACATACTGCACCTTCTTACCCCTAAAGGAGAGGGAGACTATCTCCCGATTCTTGTCTTTGTGAGCATAGCGTTTGGTCTCTCACTGCTCATTCTCAGCTTTTCTTTTTTGAAAAGGCGCCGCTCTGATGCAGCAACAAACGCACCATATGAATGTGGTTTTGCCCCCTTTAGCGACGCAAGACTTAAGTTTGATGTCCGCTTTTACCTAGTAGCCCTTTTATTTATTATTTTTGATCTCGAGATTGCCTTCTTATTTCCCTGGGCTGTGACCCTCACGGAGATAGGCCTGTGTGGATTTTTCTCCATGATGGTATTTTTGGGCATCCTTGGCATTGGCTTCTTTTACGAATGGCGCAAGGGAGCGTTGGAGTGGGAATGACAGGTGCCAGCAAGCAGGACGCAGGAAACAGGAAAGAGGAGGGGGGACTTGACAGTTATCTCCTGACTCCTGATGCCAGTTCCCTGACTCCTGGAAATCCTGGTTTTATCATCGGAAAGCTCGATGAAATCGCAGCTTGGGCCCAAGCGGGATCCTTGTGGCCCATGACCTTTGGGCTCGCTTGCTGTGCCATTGAGATGATGCAAGCTGCCGGCGCCCGGTACGATCTGGATCGGTTTGGCGTTGTTTTTCGGGGCAGCCCTCGGCAAGCAGATCTGATGATTGTAGCAGGCACCCTCACCAACAAAATGGCCCCGGCCCTTCGCAAGGTTTATGATCAGATGGCAGAGCCCCGGTACGTCATCTCCATGGGGTCCTGCGCCAATGGCGGAGGGTATTATCACTACTCCTATTCGGTCGTCCGGGGATGTGACCGCATTGTGCCGGTGGATGTGTATGTGCCCGGGTGCCCCCCCACTGCAGAAGCTCTCCTTTATGGCATTTTATTGCTTCAGCGTAAAATTAAGCGACAGAAGGTGTTTTCAAAGTGACCTTAGAAGAGATGGGATTCCTCATTGCGGAAGACATTGGCACAGATTGTCTGGCTTATGGGGTCGAATGGGGAGAGCTCACCCTCACCATCGATGCCCTTGCTGTGACCCGTGTGCTGACCTATCTGCGGGAGTCGGACCAACTGCAATTTGCGCAACTCATTGACATTTGTGGGGTCGACTATTTAGGCCAAAGAGATTTGCGCTTTGAGGTTGTCTATCACCTGCTGAGCCTTGTGTATAATCGTCGTATTCGCCTCAAAATTGGTATCGAGGAGGGCATTCCTGTGCCGTCTGTCACCTCTGTGTACAGCAGCGCCGATTGGTGGGAACGGGAAGTCTTTGATATGTATGGCATCCCCTTTGAAGACCATCCGGATTTGCGGCGGATCCTGACGGATTATGACTTTGAGGGATACCCCATGCGCAAAGATTTCCCTCTGACCGGTTATGGAGAAGTGCGGTATGATGAAGATCAAAAGCGCGTGATTTATGAGCCTGTGAATTTACCGCAAGCTTTCCGCACCTTTGATTTTGAGAGTCCTTGGGAGGCAATGGAAACAGCAGCAATGGAAACAGCAGCTCTTGGAAAGAAGGCTTCATGACCACGTCCCAAACTTTCACTATGAACTTTGGCCCCCAGCATCCGGCTGCTCACGGGGTGTTGCGCCTCATTCTCGAGATGGACGGGGAAATTGTGGAGCGGGCCGACCCACACATCGGGCTCCTCCACCGAGGCACGGAAAAGCTCATTGAGCATAAGACCTACCTGCAAGCCATTCCTTATTTTGATCGGTTGGATTACGTGTCGCCCATGTGTCAGGAACATGCCTTTGCGCTGGCGGTTGAGAAATTGCTAAAACTTGAGGTGCCCGTACGCGCCAAATATATTCGTGTGCTTTTCTCAGAGATTACCCGCCTTCTGAATCACTTGCTGAACATCACCACCATGGCCTTGGATGTCGGCGCCACGACGCCTCTTTTGTGGGGATTTGAGGAACGGGAGGTTCTGATGGGCTTTTATGAGCGCGTGTCGGGGGCGCGCATGCATGCAGCCTACTTCCGCCCGGGAGGGGTCCATGCGGATATGCCAGTGGGTCTTGCAGAAGATATCGCAGCGTTTGCGGAGCGCTTCCCGAGTGTGTTGGATGACATCGAAACCCTTCTGACAAACAACCGCATCTTTAAACAACGCACCGTAGGGATTGGCGTTGTGACCGATGAGCAAGCTCTTGATTGGAGCTTCACAGGTCCCATGCTGCGCGCCTCCAATGTGGCATGGGATCTGCGGCGTACTCAACCCTATGAGGTCTATGAGGAGATGGATTTCCTCATCCCCGTGGGGCGCAACGGGGATTGTTACGACCGGTATCTGGTGCGCATGGCGGAAATGCGCCAAAGCGTGCGTATCATCAATCAATGTCTTGAGAAAATGCCTGAAGGTCCTGTGAAGAGTCAAAATTTCAAGGTGTCGCCTCCCCCCCGCGCAGAGATGAAGACCTCCATGGAAGCCATGATTCACCACTTTAAGCTTTACACGGAAGGGTACCATGTGCCCGCTGGGGAGACCTATACGGCTGTTGAGGCTCCGAAGGGAGAGTTCGGGGTATACCTCATTGCCGATGGGAGTAACCGTCCCTATCGCTGCAAGATCCGCCCCCCGAGCTTTGCCTTCCTCCAAGCCCTGGACTTTATGGCCAAAGGCCACATGCTGGCCGATGTACCCGCTATTATTGGGTCCTTGGATATCGTATTTGGGGAGATTGACAGATAGCCCGCCGTCGCGACGAAGTCGCTATGGCGGATGGTCCGCCGAAGCTTTAGCGAAGGCGGGTGGAGCGGTGGAGGAATAAGTATAGAAATGGCTGTCAATAAAAAATATATCGAAAAATATGGAAATGAGATGATGATCAACAAAATATCTGCTCCACAGTCACACTGCTTTACTGTCTGCTACACCGCTACACCGCTACACCGCTATACTGAGAAGCGCGAAGGCTGTATCACGAGAGCATTATGGTGTTCCAAATGACTCCATTTGCTTTTTCCCCTGAAAACGAAGCCAAGATCCCCGCCATCCTTAAGCGTTATCCTGAAGGGCGGCAGGCGAGTGCGATTCTCCCCCTTTTTGAGTTGGCCCAGAAACAATGCGGGGGATGGTTGCCCCCTGAGGCTATCCGGCATGTGACGGAAAGGCTGGGTATTCCTGAGATTCAGGGCTATGAGGTGGCAAGCTTCTATACGATGTTTAACCAGAGACCCATCGGAAAATACCACGTTCAAGTGTGTGGCACGACGCCTTGCATGTTGCGGGGGAGTGAGGACATCATGAAGGCGTGCGAGCGCCACCTCGGCATTCGATGTGGAGAAACAACGGCAGATGGACAATTTACGTTAAGCGAGGTGGAGTGCCTCGGGGCATGTACAGCTGCACCTGTGGTTCAGATCAATGAGGATTATCATGAGAATCTGACGGAAAAGGGTGTCGTGGAGGTGTTGAAAGCATGCTAACGCCCGCCAACCGCATCTTCACCAATCTCCAAGGCCAGCAGGACTGGAGGATGAAGGAAGCAAAGGCCCGAGGAGATTGGGATAACACCAAAAAGCTCCTTCAAAAAGGGCCCGAGAACATAATTCAAGAAATCACGACCTCCGGATTACGGGGACGGGGCGGGGCCGGCTTTCCCACGGGCAAGAAGTGGTCCTTTATGCCCAAGGTGGAGGAGGGCCGCCCTCACTATCTTATCATCAATGCAGATGAGAGCGAGCCTGGGACCTGTAAGGATCGCGATCTTCTGCGATATGAGCCTCATAAACTCATCGAAGGGTCCCTGCTTGCGGGCATGGCAGTGGGAGCTCACGTCGGATACATCTATATTCGTGGGGAATTTCACCGAGAAACAGAAATTTTAGAAGCAGCCATCGCGGAAGCTTACAAGGCAGGATACCTGGGGAAGAATGCCTGCAAATCGGGCGTCGACTTTGACCTTTATGTCCACAGAGGGGCTGGAGCTTATATTTGTGGTGAGGAAACGGCTCTCATCGAAAGCCTTGAGGGACGTAAGGGCATGCCGCGCCTTAAACCCCCTTTTCCTGCAAATATTGGTCTGTATGGATGCCCTACGATTATCAATAATGTGGAAACCCTTGCTGCCGTTCCCACCATCCTGCGCAGGGGAGGGGCATGGTTCGCAAGCTTAGGGACACCCGGGAATGCGGGCACGAAAATATTCTGCCTCTCAGGCCACGTGAACACGCCTTGTGTGGTGGAAGAAGAAATGGGGATTCCGCTGAAGGAACTTATTGAGGCTCACGGCGGTGGGATACGGGGAGGATGGAAAAAGCTCCAAGCCGTGATTCCAGGAGGCTCTTCTGTTCCCCTGATCCCCAAAGACATATGCGAAACGGTCCGCATGGATTTTACCTCATTGTGTGATGTCAAAAGTGCGCTGGGAACGGGAGGGGTGATTGTGATGGACACCTCCACCGATATTGTGCGCGCCATTGCCCGCTTGTCAAAATTTTACATGATTGAAAGCTGTGGCCAATGTACGCCCTGTCGAGAAGGCACGGGGTGGATGTGGCGGATGCTTACCCGCCTTGCGGAGGGAATTGGCACGCCTCACGACATCGATCAACTCGAAAGCGTGACCCACGCGATTGAAGGCCACACGATTTGTGCCCTCGGCGAAGCCGCCGCCTGGCCAATTCAGGGGCTGATTCGTCATTTTAGGGGTGAGATGGAGGGGCGTCTCTAAACCTAGTCTATTTTGTAGAATCGATTTCTGCTTTTCTTTCTTCTTTCTGCGCAAATTTTCGCAATACACTCGCTCTTCCTGGCGATCCAGACTCTATTTGGCTCGCTAGATCTCTCATCGCATTTGCTCGCCTTTGATTTATTGCTAACGTTGAGCCCCCGGTTCCTATCATTCTCTCGACTATGCGTTCAGCCGCTGAATAAACAATTCCATTTGCTGCTACAGCAGATGCGTATGATCGGAGTACTTTATCATCTATTCCTTCCAATTCGCGCTTTTTCTCTCCCAAGAGAGTTGCGCAACGCAGAAGAACACCAACTGCTTCCTGCAAATACATGTCATTATTAAGCATATTTTTCAAAAGTGCACTCGACTGCTGCCCCTCACCTGAGATGGAGCTCACGAGCTCTTTCTTAATGAAAGGCTTGGCGGATGAATCGATAGAAGGGGACGGTAGTTCAAGAAGAAGATCTAGAAAGTCTTCATCAACCATCATGGACGTTGATACAGACGTTCCTGTGCGATGAGCTCCTGCTGCTGAGCGAGAATCTTCATTCTGGAACGAGAGAGATGCCTTCAAAACCGTTACGGAACAAGATAAAAACCCAAGAACCGTAATTGAACTTAATAAAATTTTAGAAATAGAGTTCATAGGCTATCTCCTCAAATTGAAATGTATTCCTCTTTCATTGACGTACCACTTTTTAAAAATGATAACAAGATTGCCACAGGTAACCCCATTTAAAATTTGACTTTTCCCATCCCTCCCATGGTATAAGAGGCCAGGGTCTTCATAAAAAAATGAACCATGCCAAAGATTACCATTGATGCGCAACAGGTTGATGTTCCTGAAGGAATAACGGTTCTGCAAGCTGTGGAAGCGGCAGGCATTGAAGTCCCTGTCTTTTGCTATCACCCCAAGCTCTCCATCGCCGGCAACTGTCGCATGTGCCTCGTTGAACTCGAGGGATGCCCGAAACCCATTGCAAGTTGTGCCATGCCCGTCTCCCCCGGAATGGCGATTCGCACGAATACGCCCATGGTTCAAAAAAGTCGCCAGAGCAACCTTGAGTTTCTCCTCATCAATCACCCCCTCGACTGTCCGATTTGTGATCAGGCCGGTGAATGCGATCTGCAAGATATCACAGTGGCTTATGGGGGGGACGCGAGTCGGTATGACCTCAATAAACGAGCGGTGCCTAATCTCGACCTGGGCCCTTTGATTGAGACGTCCATGAACCGGTGTATTCAGTGTACCCGGTGCGTACGATTTGCGACCGAAATTGCAGGAGATTCTGAGCTAGGCGCCCTGGGACGGGGAGAGGACATGGCCATTGGCACGGCCCTGCACCACGCCATCACCTCGGAACTCTCTGGGAATATGATTGATATTTGCCCCGTGGGTGCCCTGACCTCAAAGCCCTATAGCGCTCACGCACGGTCTTGGGAACTCACCCACACGCCATCCATTGATGTGCTCGACGGGGTGGGGAGTGCCATTCGCATTGATACGCGAGGGCTTGAGGTCATGCGGATTCTGCCGCGACAAAATGATGCGGTGAATGAGGATTGGATTTCCGATAAAACCCGCTTCTTTTATGATGGACTCAAGTATCAGCGCCTCGATACCCCTTATGTGAGGGGAAAGAACGGTGAACTTACTCCTGCCAGTTGGGATCAAGCTTTCAAGGCGATTGCCAAACGCCTCAAGGGAGTCCCGGGAGATCGCATCGCAGCCCTTGCGGGGAACTTGGTGGATGCAGAATCCATGGTGGCGTTGAAAGATCTTATGGAAGCTTTGGGCTCCCCCCATCTTGATTGTCGTCAGGATGGTGCCCAGAGTGCGGGTGCCCGGTGCAGTTACCTCTTTAACACAACCATTCAGGGGATTGAACGAGCGGATGTGTGCCTTCTCATCGGCACAAACCCTCGGTGGGAGGCGCCCCTGATCAATGCGCGCCTGCGCAAAACTTATGTGGCTTCAGGACTTCCTGTGTTTCGCATGGGGCCAGTGCATGACCTCGGATATCCGGTGGAAGAGCTGGGGAATGATCCTACCTTGTTGGAGAAGATCCTGAAAGGGCGCCACCCTTTTGCAGAGACGCTGAAAGCAGCCAAAAAACCGATGATGATTTTGGGACAAGATGTCCTCAGACGGAAAGACTCCCAAGCTTTGCTCTCCTTAGCCCGTGACATTGCAGAGAAATATGGATTCATTCAATCCGCTCCCTGCTGGAATGGGTTCAATGTGCTCCATACCGTTGCCAGTCGCGTAGGCGGCTTGGATTTAGGATTTGTTCCTGGTCCTCAAGGATGGGACACATCGCATATTCTTCAAGCTGCAGCTCACAAAAAATTAGAAGTGGTCTACTTACTTGGGGTGGATGAAATCGATATGCAGCCTTTCAAAGGCACCTTCGTGATCTATCAGGGTCACCATGGGGACCGAGGCGCTCATGGAGCGGATGTGATTTTGCCAGGGGCCGCCTGCACAGAAAAATCAGGGACGTATGTGAATACAGAAGGCCGTGTGCAGCGAACCTTCAAGGCCGTCTTTCCTCCAGGTCAAGCCAAGGAAGATTGGAAAATCATCCGTGCCCTTTCAGAAACACTTGGGGTGCCTTTGCCCTATAACACGCTGGCTCAAGTGCGGGCGCGATTGGTTGCGGTCAATCCCTTGTTTGATGAGACGGATACGGTACAACGAGCAGCTTGGGAACCATTTGGAGAAAAAGGTGACATTTTGCCAGAGCCCTTTAAACCCATCATTGACAATTTTTATATGACCGACCCCATTTCGCGCCACTCCCTCATTATGGCAAAATGCACGGGGAGGGATCATGGATAAGCTTATTGCCCTTGTGGAGTCCTCTTTATTCATCATCATCCCTTTGCTGGTTGCCGTTGCCTTTCTCACCTATGTGGAACGCAAAGTGATTGCGGCCATGCAGCGGCGGGTGGGTCCGAATGTGGTGGGATGGTTTGGGCTCTTGCAACCGCTTGCAGACGGGTTGAAGCTTCTCTTTAAAGAACCGATTATCCCCACGCGCTCCAGCCCCTTTCTTTTTCTTTTGGCCCCAGTTCTGATTTTTGGATTGAGTCTCTCGGGATGGGCCGTCATTCCTTTCGGCTATAAAATGGTGCTCAGTAACATGAATGTGGGCATTCTCTACCTCTTTGCCGTGTCTTCTCTGAACGTCTACGCCATTATGATGGCGGGATGGTCGAGTAATTCTCAGTATGCATTTTTAGGCGCCTTGCGGTCAGCAGCGCAAATGGTCTCCTATGAAGTCTCTATTGGGCTTGTTCTCATTACCGTCCTCCTTTGTGCGGGATCCTTGAATTTGACAGACATTGTCCTCTCCCAACAACGGGTGTGGTATGTTATCCCCCATTTTCCCATGGCTGTTATTTTTGGAATTTCGGCTTTAGCTGAAACCAATCGCGTTCCTTTCGACTTGTCAGAGGCAGAGAGTGAACTCGTGGCGGGCTTTAATGTGGAGTACTCTTCGCTGCCCTTTGCCCTGTTTTTCTTAGGGGAATATGCCAACATGATTCTGATGAGTGCCTTGGGAAGTATCCTCTTCCTGGGAGGATGGTTACCTCCCTTTGCGTGTATCCCCTTCACCTGGGTTCCTGGACCTCTGTGGTTCTTCATGAAAATGGCAGCTCTCCTTTTCGTTTTCTTGTGGGTCAGAGCAACCTTTCCCCGGTATCGGTATGATCAGCTCATGCGCTTGGGGTGGAAGATTTTTCTTCCCTTTTCCCTGATTTGGGTCATTCTAACGGCGAGTGTGATTGTTCTTTATCAGGCGATAACGGGGTAGGGTCGTATGCAGTTTATCAAACATCTCAAACCTTTTGCCCTCATCGAGTTGCTTCAAGGCATGGGACTTACCCTGCGGTATATGTTTTTTAAGAAAAAGGTGACCCTTGCCTACCCTTATGAGAAGGGACAGGTATCCGCGCGCTTTCGAGGGGAACATGCCTTAAGGCGTTATCCCAATGGGGAAGAACGCTGTATTGCGTGTAAACTATGTGAAGCGGTCTGTCCGGCCCAAGCCATTACCATTGAAGCAGAAGAACAAGAAAATGGGCTGCGCCGCACCACGCGATATGATATCGATATGCTAAAGTGCATTTATTGCGGGTTATGTGAGGAAGCATGCCCCGTCGATGCGATTGTAGAGGGCCCTCATTTTGAATTTGCCACTGAATCTCGTGAAGAGCTTTACTATACGAAGGAAAAGCTCCTCGCGAATGGAGAGCGATGGGAGGTGGCCATTGCAGCACGTTTGGAGCAGGAGGCGCCTTATCGGTAATCCATGATGATAACAGCCTCTCTTTTTTATCTCTTTTCTGGCCTCCTATTAGGTTCAGCGTTGATGGTGATACGGAGCACGCAAACAGTCTATAGCGTGTTTTTTCTCATCTTTGCCTTCCTCAATGCGGCGGGGCTTTTGATTATGCTTCATGCTGAGTTTCTTGCGTTTATTCTTCTGATTGTATACGTAGGCGCGGTTGCCGTTTTGTTCCTCTTTGTCGTCATGATGTTGGGGGAGACGCAAACAAAAACACCCTTGTCTCGCCGATATGCCTGTGCCGTAGGGGGAGTATGTCTTTTCCTGCTCACAGCCCTAGGGATTATGGTGGTGCGGTGGAAAACCTCTTCAGAGGCCCTTATTTTTGGGTTTTCCCCTACAGTGGACATGAAAAACACTGAAGCACTGGGGAATCTTCTCTACACCCATTACCTCATTCCCTTTCAAGGGGTAGGTCTTATTCTGCTCATTGCGATGATCGGGGCAATTGTGCTGACCTTACGTCACAGGCGCAAACCCCTTCAACTTCTGTCGAATGAGCCAATGCGTTTGGTTGATTTGCGTTCCTCAAGCATGAAGGAGGAAGCACGATGATCGGACTTGATCACTATCTTCTCCTTGCAGCATGTCTCTTTATGATAGGGGTACTCGGGGTCATTATGCAGCGCCGCAATCTCATTGTAATGCTCATGTCCATTGAGCTAATGCTGCTTGCCACTGTCATCAACTTTGTGGCTTTCTCTCATTTCCTGGAAAATCTTACGGGACAAATTTTCTCCCTGATTATCTTAGCTGTTGCCGCCGCTGAGACTGCCATTGGCCTTGCCATTCTTGTCGTCTATTTCCGCAATCGCGGAGATATTAATGTGAATGGCACGAAGGGATAGAGATGGACAGCACCCTCGCCATTTTCACCCTTTTTTTGCCCCTCCTCGGCGGCCTCTGTGCAGGGAGTTTCGGGCCACTCTGGGGCATGCGATTCAGTCAATGGGTGACATGTGGGTGCATGGGCTTGGCAACTCTCACCTCCCTTTGGCTTGTGATTATCTTAGGCCCTCTTGACACAGCCCTTTCTGTGCCTGGGTTTTCATGGATTCATGTCGGCGCATTAGAAGTGAAATGGGGGATCCTCATCGATCATCTCAGCTTGGTCATGATCATGATTGTCACCTTTATTTCCCTGATGGTGCACGTGTATTCCATCGGATATATGAAGGGAGAACCAGGATTCAGTCGCTTCATGGCATATCTCAGCTTTTTTACGTTTTTCATGCTTGTCCTTGTCACCGCACCCAATTTTGTTCAGCTCTTTTTTGGATGGGAAGGGGTGGGGCTTTCCTCCTATCTGCTGATTGGGTATTGGTATAACGACCCCCGTGCCAACAGAGCCGCCTTCAAGGCTTTCTTGATGAATCGTATTGGGGATGTGGGATATGTTTTGGGTATTTTAACTCTCTATCTTCTGTTCCAGACCTTTGATTTTTCACCTATTTTTACAGGGGTCCCGGACAAACAAGCCCACATGATTGAGATCTATGGATGGCAGTGTCACACCCTTACCCTTGCAACGATCCTTCTCTTTGTAGGAGCGATGGGTAAGTCCGCTCAAGTGGGCCTCCATACATGGCTTCCTGATGCCATGGAAGCACCAACACCTGTGTCAGCGTTGCTGCATGCAGCAACTATGGTCACAGCCGGTGTTTTTCTCATGGTGCGAATTTCGCCCCTTCTCGACTATACCCCCCTAACACGGGAGATGATCACCATAGTGGGGGCTGCAACCGTTGTCCTGGCAGCCTCCATTGCCTGTGTTCAAAATGACATCAAACGTATCATTGCTTACTCAACGGGCAGCCAATTAGGGTATATGTTTATGGCCATAGGTCTTTCTGGCTATAGCGCCGCCATGTTCCATTTAACAACGCATGCCTTTTTTAAAGCGACCCTTTTCTTAGGCGCAGGGTCTGTGATTCATGCTATGTCGGACGAACAAGATATCCAGAAAATGGGGGGAATTTGGCGCGCCATTCCCATCACCTATACCTTAATGTGGATTGGCAGCCTAGCTCTTGCAGGATTGCCATTTTTTGCAGGATTTTACTCAAAGGATCTGATCCTTGAAATTAACTGGGTCTCCAAGATGCCCGTGGCCTTTGCGTGCGGACTGGTGGGGATTGTTCTGACCGCCTTTTATGCATGGCGCCTTTTGATCCTGACTTTTCAAGGAACACCGCGCGCCAATGATGCGGTGATGAGCCACTTAAAGGAATCTCCTCTCTCGATGCTGGTCCCTTTGATAAGTCTTGGACTGATAACCCTGGTGGTAGGACCTGGCCTGTACACTCTTTTTGTCGGGTCCTTTTTTGGGCCCCAAAATGAGGTGATCCTCGCCGCTCAGCAAACAAGTTACGAGATAAAAACAGTCCCTGTTTTGGCAACCCTCCTCGGTATTGGTGTGGCTTACCTCTTCTATATGCGCTCAAAGAAGTGGCCCTCCCATCTCGAGATGACGTTTAAGAGGACATATGAATTCTTCTTTCATCAATGCTACATAGATGCCCTTTATGATCGTCTCTTTGTCGTTCCTTCTTTGAAGCTTGCAAACCTCTTGTGGAAGGAAGGGGATCAGAAAGGCATTGAGAGCCTAGGGCCAAAGGGGCTTACGACTTTGTCTCTGTTGGGCGGCCGCTTGATCTGTCGCCTCCAGACGGGCTATCTCTATCACGCAGCCTTTGCCATGGTATTGGGATTTGGCGCAATGGTCGGGGGGATTTTGTGGCTGAACTCTGACACGCTTAGACTTGCAGAAGTTTATGATTTTTTGGCGCGCTATAAAGGATAGAATCCAGATGCACCCTCTTCCCCTCTTAAGCATGATTGTCTTTCTTCCTCTTCTGGGAGCAGTGAGCATTTTGTTGAGTGGCGCAAAGCGCAGTGCAAATGCACGCTGGGTCGCCTTGTGGGTCTCCCTCGTTACCTTTGTGCTCTCCCTTGTTTTGTGGGGACGATATGATCCCACCCTTGGAGGATTTCAACTGGAGAATACGATGCAGTGGATCTCTTATCTGGGGCTCACTTACCATGTCGGCGTTGATGGTATATCTCTTCCCTTTATCCTGTTGACAACACTCCTTGTCCCTCTCTGTATTTTAGCCAGCTGGAAGGGGATTAAAAAGAGAACGGCTGATTATATGATGGCCTTTCTTATTCTTGAAACCTTCGTGCTCGGATCATTTGTAGCCCTTGACATCCTTCTTTTTTATATCTTCTTCGAAGGCGTTCTCATTCCAATGTTTTTTATTATCGGCATCTGGGGAGGACCTCATCGCATCTATGCTGCCTTCAAGTTTTTCCTTTATACCTTGCTGGGATCAGGGCTGATGTTGCTTGCCATCTTGTATATCTATTTTGAGGTCGGCAGCAGTATTCCCTTAGCCCTTGAGTCCGTTTTTGATCCCAAGGTACAGACTTGGTTGTGGCTTGCATTTTTTGCCTCCTTTGCCATTAAAATTCCCATGTGGCCCTTTCATACCTGGTTGCCAGATGTTCACGTCGAAGCCCCAACAGGGGGATCCATGATTTTAGCGGGGATTCTCCTCAAGATGGGGGGCTACGGGTTCTTGCGGTTTTCGCTTCCCTTGTGCCCTGATGCCTCCGCTGACTTTGCCCCCTTTGTCTTTATCTTGAGTATCATTGCCATCATTTATGCGTCCTTTGTGGCGCTGGCACAAACGGACATCAAAAAACTGGTGGCCTATTCCTCTGTTGCCCACATGGGCTTTGTAACCCTTGGCATTTTTACAATGGATGCCGCAGGCATCAGTGGCGCCATCACCCAGATGGTGAGTCACGGCATGATTTCGGCAGCTCTCTTTCTCTGTGTCGGGGTAATGTATGAGCGAACCCACACACGCAAGATCGCAGAGTTTGGCGCTTTGGTTTATCGGATGCCCCGCTATGCGGTTATCTTCATGCTCTTTATTCTGGCCTCTCTTGGTCTTCCTGGGACCAGTGGTTTTGTGGGAGAATTCCTCGTGCTTCTGGGGACGTATCAAGTGAACATCTATGCAGCGACGATGGCCTCCCTTGCCATGATTTTAGGGGCGGCTTATGCGCTATGGTTATACCAACGGATCATCTTTGGCCCCCCAACGGCATGCACTTTCACAGATCTGAATGGACGGGAACTCATAAGCTTCTCTCCTCTTCTGGTAGGCGTCTTACTCT
Organism: Alphaproteobacteria bacterium; assembly: GCA_013287205.1. Taxonomy (GTDB): domain Bacteria; phylum Pseudomonadota; class Alphaproteobacteria; order UBA9655; family UBA9655; genus UBA9655. The sequence goes on along the minus strand of JABDEE010000008.1, from coordinate 22,498 downwards.
TAGGCCTTTATCCCGCCCCTCTTTTTAAGGTGACGGAGGGGGCCGTGATGAAGCTTGTCGGCTTTTCTTCATTGCTGGGAAAATCGTAACATGTTTGAGCTCTATCCTCCTGATTTTCTACGTATTCTGCCCGAGCTTATTTTAAGTGGAATGGCCCTTTTCATTCTGACAATGGGTGCAGTGAAGAAAGCAGAATTCTGTGGTCACATCACAACGCTAAGTTTCCTCCTGGCAGGAGGTGCCCTTTTCTTGTCTCATAAGATGGGAAAAGCGGGAATAGGATTTGAAGGTCAAATTCTTGAGGATGATTTCAGTTATGTCGGGAAAATCCTGATTTTAATCGCTTCCTATGGCGCGTTTTCTCTTTCCGTGTTTCCCTTAATAAGGGAAAAGCTGCTTTCTTTTGAATATGCCGCCCTGACTTTATTAGCCACAACAGGCATGCTGCTCATGATGGGGGCCAACGATTTTATCAATCTTTTTGTCGGTTTAGAAATGCAAGGATTGTCCCTTTATGTCCTCGCGGCCCTTAATCGACATGAGACCAAAACAGCAGAAGCAGCCCTTAAATATTTTATCCTTGGGGCTCTTGGAACCGTCTTTTATCTGTACGGTGCAGGTTTCCTGTATGGATTTTCGGGATCAACCAACTTTGGCGTTCTTGCCGCCGCAATCCATATGGATGCAAGCTCTCTTCCTTTAGGGCTTTATGTCGGCACCCTTTTAATTGTCTCAGCGCTCTGTTTCAAAATAGCAGCTGTGCCCTTTCATATGTGGACGCCTGATGTGTATGAAGGATGTCCAACTCCCGTCGTTACCTTCATTGCGACCGCACCTAAGGTAGTGGGAGTACTTGTTCTTTTGCGCCTCCTCTTTTACCCGTTTATGGCCGTGTATGCGCAATGGGTTCCTCTTCTTCTCGCTCTTTCGCTTGTATCAATGGTAGTGGGAACGTTCGCAGCTCTTGTCCAGACAAATCTCAAACGCTTTCTCGCCTATAGTACGATTGGTCAAATGGGGTATGTCTTATTGGGGATTGCCTCTGGTCCTCAAGAGGGGATTCAAGCTGTTCTCATGTATATTTCTCTCTATCTTGTGATGGTCCTCGGGGTCTTCGGATGTGTCCTATGCTTACAAAGCAAAAAAGTAGGAGGAATTCAGACGCTTGAGGATTTATCAGGGCTCTCAAAGTTCCATCCTCGCCTGGCCTTCCTTTTAGCGCTTTTCATGTTTTCGTTGGCAGGAATTCCTCCCTTCGCTGGATTTTTTTCAAAGTTTTACCTCTTGAAGGCAGCGATCTCTGCAGAACTTTATTTTTTTGCAACCCTGGGCATCCTGATTTCAGTTGTTGCTGCAGCCTATTATTTACGTATTATCAAAATCATGTACTTTGATAAACGCGATGAGCTCACTTCAGATTTTTACGGCGTCCTTTCTTCACAAGCCGTGATTGTCATGGGGCTTTGTGGAGGGATATCTCTCTTTTTCTGCCTTTTTTCAGATCCCTTCTTTAAACTGATCCACCACGCAGCCGTTGTGTGTGCCGGGTAATTTTTGATGCCACAGGTAATTTTTTACCCAACTCTTGCCTCCACAATGGATGAAGCCCAAGCTCTGGCTTTACAAGGAGCGGAGGAGGGCACGGTTGTTGTGGCAAAGCACCAAAGTGCTGGACGCGGACGGCGCGGACGCATCTGGGAAGCAGCAGAAGGGAATATTTCCCTGACCTATATCACCTATCAGGAATGCTCGCCGGGACAAGGCTCTCAACTCTCTCTTGTCGCGTGCGTTGCAATTGCGGAGGCCTTACGGGTGTTACAAACGCTTCCGCTGCTCTATAAATGGCCCAATGATTTGCTGCTGAAGGGGAAAAAAGTGGGAGGACTTTTATTGGAATGTCTCTCTCTACCCAATTCCTGCAAGACAGCCTATCTCATTGGATGTGGACTCAATTTGAAACAACACCCCCATACGGTTCGCTATCCGACAACGTCCTTTCATGCCGAAGGCATTGATCTTCCTTATGAAAGCTGTGTGGAAGCCATCGCCTTCTCTCTCCAGGAATACTTAACGCTTTGGAAAAATGAGGGATTTTCACTCATTCGGGATCTTTGGATGGAAAGCGCCATGGGTCTCGGTACCCCCCTCTCTCTTGATGTGGAGGGGATCCCTCAGACAGGAATCTTTTGTGGTATTAATGAAGAGGGGGCCCTTTTGTTGAAGACATCTCTGAATGAAAACGTACTGGTGAACGGGGAAATCAGGGCTTTATGAGCTGAAACTTTGTGATGCCCGCTTCACAAACGCGAATGACGAGTTAAGGGTGTGGAAGCGCACAAAAAACCCCGCCTAAGCGGGGTTTTTATAAAATACAGAAAGCCTAACTGCTTAGTTAGCAGCTGGTGTTTCTGATTTAGCTTCTGGTGCCGCAGCATCAGCAGCAGGTGCGTCAGCAGCTGGTGCTGGCTCAGTAACAACTGCATCAGCCGCAGGTGCCGCAGGCTCTGCTTCAGGTGTTGACTCAGTTGTTGGTGGTGTTTCTTGATCAGTAGAAACTTGTGCCGCTGGTTCTTGTGCTGGTTCTGATGGCTTTTTTTCTCCGCAAGATACGAGAGCAAGTGCAGAAGCTGCGAACAAAGCGGCGGTTACTTTATAGTTCATTTTTTTATTCCTCATTCGTTAGAGTTGCCGGGGGACTCTTTCTATGTCGTAAAATTAACCGGACTGGAAAGAGACTATCACAAAATTCGGGAAACTGCAATTCATTTTGCCAAAAGAAAACAAAAATAACTTTTTTCCCTTTTGAGAGATATTTTTAAAAGTCGATCAAAGAAGGACGAGGGCAGAAAGACCAGAGAAGTACTCACCTTCCGCACCAGGAGAAAGGGTGCGCCTGCGGCTGGAAAATCCGCTGGTAAAGCTATTAATTTTAAGATCATGCCGATGGGTGATCCCCTCATTTTGCAAAATATCATGGATATACTGCGGAAGATTAAAGTGGTGATGCGTGGGCTTTACAGCAGGATAAAAATAGGATGTATAGGGTTCTCCGATGAGATCTGGAAACTCTGGCCCCACTTCATAATCCTGATGCTGAATCGTAGGACCCAAGGTTGCATGAAGGGTGGCCCGTCTTGCCCCCAACGTTTCCATAGCCGCAATTGTTGCTTGAAGAATACCCGCCCGAGCGCCTTTCCAACCAGCGTGGGCTACACCAATCACATGAGCCTCTGGGTCATAGAACAAAACAGGACCACAGTCGGCCGTCTCAACCCCAAGGGCAATGCCGGGGACATGTGTGACAAGGGCGTCCCCCATCTGCCGCTCCTGACGAGGTTTGATCTCCTCATCCCAAGGGTCAGTAATCGAGATAACCGTGTTACCATGCACCTGATTAAGGACAACGAGAGGGATCTCTTCTCCAGCCAAGGTGCGCATCACCCGTGATTTTCGTGCCTCTAAGGGTTCCCGGTCTTCCTCAAAAAAGGCATGTTTGATGCGGGAAAAGTGAGAAAAGTGAGGACAACGGGCTATCATTCGTGAAATCCTCCTGGGATGAGCGCTTGCGAAACAATTGCCATCGCCTTAAACAGTGTCCCCATTTGGCAAGGATGGGTAAGACGCGCGTGAGCAACGTTCAGGACAGCAGCTTCTTGCTTGTTTTTATGTTGCAGCTGAGCAATTCGCAAGTCAATTCCCAAGTTTTTTAAGAAAGTACGTTGGGAGACAGGACCAAAAACGGAAAGGCCTTGGGTTATGGCGACCTGCTTAAGGGCGCCAAAATTGACATGACAGGTTAAATCCGACTTACCAATGTGGGAAAGGGGAGGGGAGGGCTCGCCCCTGAAAAGAGCCTGGAGTGTATCTCCCGTGCCGCTCTCATACCCATAATCAATCAGGAGACAGACACCTCCCTGAAGGCGAAGGCGTTGACTCAAGAGCTCCATAATATGGAGAGAAACAGGACTTGTCTCCCATTCCACGTCCTCGCCTTCTTCGGATGCAAGAGGAAGAAAGGTAAAAACAGGTTCCTCCCCAGACAGATCAATGAAGCGTTCATAGAGCATATTCTCTTGGCGTCTATAAAAATGTGTCGGCATGGCATCAAAAAACTCATTGGCAATGAGGAGGAGGGGCGCTTGCAGGGGCAGGGTCTCTACCGTTTCATGCCAATAAATCTCAGAATGATGAATTTTTCCTTTTTGTTGCTGCAGAAGGAAGGGATTGATTTCAACCAGATGAATCTGCAGGGCCGCCATAAAGGCGGGAGACAAAGCAGCAACCCTGAGCAAATCCGCCATCAGCGTCCCGCGTCCCGGCCCCAGCTCCACAAGATTCACCTGAGAAGGAGATCCGAGCTGTTCATAAATATCAAGCACCCAAGCCCCAATGAGCTCCCCAAAAACTTGAGAGATCTCAGGGGCCGTTGTGAAATCTTGGCCCACGGCTTGCTGGGTACGATAATACCCAGAGTCGGGATGTTGCAGGGCGAGCTCCATGAATTGACCTTGGGAAAGCAGTGTAGCGGTGGAGCAGTGTAGCGGTGGAGCAGTTACATCTTTTTTTTCAGACATCGTGAGTGCCTATATAATAAAAATGTGTTGACAGTCATTTTGTAAAAGCGTCCCATTTTCTCACCGCTACACTAGTTCCCCTAGAAGCTCTTATGATCAGAAAGGAACCAACGAGTACCAAGGGAATGGAAAGCAATTGTCCCATCGTTACCCCTCCCACAAAAGTACCCAAAAAGGCGTCCGGTTCTCGAAAACATTCAGCCGCAATGCGAGCCAAGCCATATCCAGCCAGAAAGAGGCCGGTCATGCAGCCCCGCCTGTCAGGCGCACGGGTCCAGAGGGCACTGACCCCGAGGACCACAAAGAGAAGGAGTCCTTCCAAGCACGCTTCATACAGTTGACTCGGATGACGGGGCAACCATCCGCCATGAGGAAAAAGAACTCCCCAAGAAACATCTGTCACCCGCCCATAAAGCTCCCCATTAATAAAGTTAGCAATGCGACCAAAAAACAAACCGATAGGAATACCACAACACACCAAATCCATAAAAGAAAGGGCGCGAATGTGATGGCGGTGAGCGTAAAGGAGCGTTGCAATGGCAACTCCGAGAAGCCCCCCATGGAACGCCATGCCCCCTTTCCACACTTGGAAGATTTGTAGAGGATCGGCGAGATACTTGGCAGGTTGATAAAAGAGAACCCATCCCAAGCGTCCCCCGATAATGACCCCCCCAATCGCCCAGCCCACATAGTCATCAATCAACTGGGCGGTCACTTTCGGAAAGGCTTGAGGCCGTTTTTTCAGGAGCCACAAGCTATACTTCCACCATCCCAAGATTCCCACCACATAAGCAATACCATACCAACGAATGGCAAACGGACCAAATTGAAAGGCAATGGGGTCGATGGATGGAAAAGGCATGGGGTGTCTCCTCGATGGATCTTAGAAGTGTTTATAAAATGCTCTGACCCGTTTTGGCCCAGTCCGCGGTAAAGAGGGCAATGCCTTTATCCGTGAGGGGATGATTATAAAGCTGGCGCACGACGCTCGGAGGAAGGGTAACGACATCCGCACCCGCAAGGGCCGCTTCCACCACGTGAAGGGGATTACGGACGGACGCCACCAAGACTTCCGTATTGAGGTGCGGATAATGATCATAAATTTGGATGATCTCGTCAATCAGAGTCATGCCGCTCTCGCCCACATCATCCAAACGCCCCACAAAAGGGGAAATAAATGTTGCTCCTGCTTTTGCAGCAAGCAACGCTTGAGCAGGAGAAAAGCACAGGGTGACGTTCACCTTGTGGCCTTCTTGGGTGAGAACACGACAGGCTTTGAGACCGTCTGGCGTAAGAGGGACTTTAATGGTGACGTTGGTGGCAATCTTAGCTAAGAAACGGCCCTCCGCCAGCATGCCCTCCAGATCAGACGCGGTGACCTCCGCACTCACCGGGCCCTCAACAAGACCACAAATCTCAGCAATGGTCTCCACCATGCCGCGCCCTGAGCGGGCAATGAGGGTGGGATTGGTTGTCACCCCATCGACAAATCCTGTGTCAATAAGGGAGCGAATTTCGGCAACATCGGCCGTATCGATAAAAAATTTCATGGGTCTCAGATCCTTTTTGTTTATTCTTTACCCTATCGTGTTCTCTCGCAAATAACCACTCGGAAAAGTTGCGTCTCTCAGAATTTTCTGTAGACTGAGGGGAAAATGAGCACAGTAAGCATATAAATTTTGCCACATAACCGCGTGGTCATAATTTTATGGTTGCTGTACTCAAAATTACCAACAGGTCGTATCATTCATGCGCGTTTCCATCCTCCTTCCCCGCCCCTTTAATGATCCTTTTGATTATGAGAGTGCGGAAGATTTTCCGCCAGGCACAATCATAAAGGTACCCTTTGGACGCCAAGAACTCTATGGGGTGGTGTGGACGCGCAACGAGACGGCCCCTTCTCAAACCTTGAAAGCAATCAAGGGAGCGGGGGAGGGACAGCTTCCAGGGGTCTCTCTCCAGTTCATTGATTGGGTCAGTGACTATACATTGGCCCCTCGAGGACAAATCCTCAAGATGGTTTTGGCCGTGCCGGAGGCCTTTGAGGCGCCCCCGAAAGCGCGGGCCGTCGCTGAGATAAAGCCGCCTGAGAAACCTCTGCTCTCTCCCGATCAACAGCAGACAGCGGATCGGCTGATCGGGAGTTTGGAAGGAAAAAAGTTCCAAACGTTCCTCTTGGAAGGGGTGACGGGATCGGGCAAGACGGAGGTCTATTTTGAGGCAATCGATCATCTCCTTCAAACAGAGGGCCAAGCGTTGGTCATGCTCCCGGAAATTGCCCTCAGTGCCCAATGGCTGCAGCGCTTTGAGACACGTTTTGGCTTTCGCCCGGCGCTGTGGCATTCAGCTGTTCCGCTCGCACAACGGAAAGCAACCTTCCTGGCGCTTTTGAAAGGGGAGGTGAGGGTGGTGGTGGGGGCACGGTCCGCCCTCTTCCTTCCTTTCACAAACCTCAAACTCCTCATCGTGGATGAAGAGCATGATGGATCTTACAAGCAGGAGGAGGGAGCCATTTATCATGGACGGGACATGGCCGTTGTACGGGCTCGTCTGAATCAGGCAACGTGTGTGCTTGCGTCTGCCACCCCTTCTTTGGAGACAAGCGTGAATGTAGAGGCGGGGAAATATCAACACCTCCACCTCCCCTCCCGTTTTGGAGGAGCCCAGATGCCGGATGTGCAGATCGTGGATTTGCGCAGCGTCAAGATGCCCTCCCAAACCTGGATTTCGCCGGCACTCAAGAAAGCACTCACAGAAACCTTGGAACGCGGGGAGCAAGCCATGTTGTTCCTCAACCGTCGCGGTTATGCACCCTTGACCCTGTGTCATGCTTGCGGGAACCGCATCATGTGTCCCCAGTGCAGTATCAGCCTGGTCCATCATAAGGCCCATGGAAAGCTCATTTGCCATCATTGTGGGCACCTTGGTGTCGTGCCTTCTGTGTGCCCCACCTGTCAGGAGGCGGATACCTATACAGCCATTGGCCCAGGGGTTGAGCGCATTTTAGAGGAAGTTCAAACGTTGCTCCCTGAAGCGCGGTGTGCGCTCCTCACCAGCGATCACCTCACGACGCCTAAGAAGATTGAAGCGTGCGTCGCGAGTATTCAGAACCACGAGGTGGATATTCTCATTGGGACCCAGATCATGGCCAAAGGGCATCATTTCCCCTTGCTCACCCTTGTGGGGATTGTGGATGGGGATAGTGCCCTTTCAGGCAGTGACCTGCGGGCTGCTGAAAAATCCTTCCATTTGTTGCATCAAGTATCAGGGAGATCAGGGCGAGAGGACAAGCGGGGGCAGGTCTTGATTCAAACCTATTTGCCCGACCATCCCCTGATGCAGGCTCTCAAGCATCAAGATCAATCCCAGTTTTTTGCATTAGAGGCGGAGCAGCGTCAGCTTCATGGGTTTCCGCCCTATGGACGTTTAGTGGGCCTGATTCTCTCGGGCAAAAAAGAAGCCGAGGTTCAAAGTACGGCCCGCCTTTTGGCTCGCGTTTTTCCTCAGCATCCGAAGGCAGAGCTCTTAGGCCCAACGCCCGCCCCTTTGTCCTATTTAAGAGGAAACCACCGGTGGCGTCTCCTTCTCAAAACAACGAAGGATTATCCGCCTCAAGCCCTGCTGCGGGTGTGGTTACAGAAGGCGCCCCTTCCTCCTTCAGTAAAACTCCAAATTGACGTGGATCCTTATAGCTTTTTTTAAGAGGCGCTTGCAGAAGCAGAGGCGCTTGCTGCTGATGCGATGTCTCCTCCTTTCAGAGGCTCGTATCGGAACTCCCTCCATTCTCCATCAGAGCCACGATATTCGAGGGTCTTGCCTTCGTTCTGGAGGAGACACAAGAGACCTTTGGGGCCAACAAAATGCATAACTCCTACTCCAATAGCAGAGTCCGTATTGAGTTTTGAAAGAATCGTCGGAATCCATGCGCGATTACGCACGCCCATCGCATCATTAACGGTCAGAATATCATGCGCATCGTTGTCATGTCCCTCAAGGGTTTTTAATCGCTCAAACAAATCAGGAAGTTTCACTTGAGAAGGAGGTTCTGTTGAGGGAAGGGCGGATTCTGCTGGCACCCCTATTTTTGTACACCTCTCCCAAGCCCTAAGAAAGGATGATTTTAAACTAGATGGCAATGTGGGGTCCGTGTAGCGAACCTCAAAGGCTTTGGCGTATTCAATCATGGATTCCAAAATTCTTTCCTGTGGTAAGACACCTACTTGTTTTTCAAGATGCTCCGTGGCTTCATTCATTTGGTCAAGGATCGTTTTCCATTTTACATAAGCAGGAAAATTTTGAAGAACTTTTAATTGGTCATTGTCAAAATTGCCTCGCACCTCTTCAACAGTTTGAATAGAGCAATTGGGGACCAATGTGCTGATAGGATCCTCGAGACCAGAAACGGGTTTCCCTTTTTCCTTAAAATCTTTGAGGAGAGCCATATCGAAGCCTGTGTCAATATCAGCAGTGGATCCACTATCACACATAAAATTTAGCGTTGCGACAAAGCCAGGGCGCAAGCAACCAATGTCCTTTAGAAAAGAGAGTTTTTCCTGATCTTCAGGGGGCAGAGCCTCTAAAATACAATGCCATGCATGCTGGAAGTGTTCGTGCGTCTGCGGGATGTGAAAGTTTGGGGTGCCAGGAGGCAAGAAAATCTTTTCCCGCCCTCCACATTTTTCCACTAAATCTGTAATTCCTTTTACGATCCTTTTCCATCCCAACCCTTTTGGATCTTTAGCTGTGTTTTCCAGGATGAGTTCTTGACGATCAAGGATGGGTTTCAAAAATCCTTCTGGAACCTGGTTGAATTGCACATCATGTTGTGTGGGGGTCAAAAGTGCAGTCGTCCCTTTGACACGAAAGTGGTAGGGAAGATAATACTCTTGATAAAATTGCTTTTCCTGAGGAGAGAGCACGCGATGCTGTCCACCAGAGAAATCTTCTTCCTTTTCGTTTTTTTTCGCACTATAGGCGGGAGTGGCCAGCAGGCATAGAAAGATGAGAAAAGCAACATATAGGGATTTCATGCGGAAAACTATCCAATTAATATAATAACAATTATGTATAATTAGATGAGAGTTGTATTTTTGTCAACGGGGGAGGGAAGGACTCTCTTGACAGCATGGAAAGATTGATTCCATAAGTAGCTGAATTTGGAAGTCTGTGTCATCCCAGACTTAGACCTTCTTGCCCCCGATTTAATCGGGGTTTAGGAGGTCTTGATCTGGGATCCAGGAGCCAAGGAATGAAGGAATTTTTGTGCTGCCTCTGGATCCCCGATCAAGAAACTCTATGATTTTCTGCGAAAATCGAGAGTTTCTAAGTCGGGGATGACACAGATTTTGCCCATGGAGCCTAATGCCTCCTAGCAGAAAGGAAGAGCGCCCGCTCTCAAAAAACGACTGACATGAAAACATTAAACACCCTCCTAAAAAAAGATCCTGATCAACAATTCATGATTTTCTTGAGCCTGCACGTATGTGTGTGGTTCGCGGCAGGCGTGCTCTTCAATCGGCTAAATGTTGATATGCTGGAAATGTTCGTGTGGGGACAGGAATTTCAATGGGGCTATCATAAGCACCCGCCCTTTCCTTCTTGGGTTGTGGGAGGGTGGTTTGCTCTTTTCCCAAGGACCCCTCAATTTTTTCTGATTCTCACTCAAGCAAATGTGGCCCTCGGGTTGACGTTTTCCTACCTTCTCGCACGCGAGCTTCTTGAAAAATCCAAGGCACTGGTCGCGATCCTCCTGCTGGAGCTTGTGGTGTATCATTCGTTTTCGGGGCTCACTTTTTGCAACAACTCCATTCTCGTCTCCCTCTGGCCTGCCTTTGCCTTTTTTGCCTTCCGAGCGTTGAAGCATAATCACATAAGAGATTGGGCACTTGCTGGATTCATAGGTGGTCTTGCCATGCTCAGCAAATATCCATCTATCTTGCTGCTTATCGCCGCTTTTGTTGCCTTTGTCATCAATCATAAAAAGAATTTTATGTCTCAGATCTGTAAGCCCGGTCCGTTGATCTGTCTTGCTGTTTTTCTCATCATGACATTGCCCCATCTCTATTGGCTCGTGCACCATGACTTTATGCCCATGCAGTATGCGGCGAATCGCTATTTTAAGAGTGGATCTGTTGCCTTTCGAATCATTGAGTTCATTACCGTAAATGCCCTCATTCTCTCTCCAATCATTTTGATTGGAAAACTTACCTTTAAGATTCCTTTTAAAACGATGTTTCGTCCCAATTTTTCGACGCTTGAAAAAGCCTTTGTCTCGTCAATTGTCTATGTGCCCTCTCTCTTGATGATCGTCGGTGCTCTTCTCTTTAAAGCAGAGCTTGGAGTTCAATTTGCGACGCCCTTTTATTTTCTGTTTGGGGTGTTTATCGTCAGCAAAGCCGCTGTGTTTTCTGAACGTTCTGTGAAGATCGTCACCCGAATTGTGTATGCTTTCCTCGCATTTATTCTGTGCCTCTTTATCATTTTTAAGATAATTTTGTCTCAATTTTACGATAAAAAAGAAGTGTACCATATGTTCTATGCAGAACCGATCCAAGCTTTGCCTCAGTTTATCGAGAAAGAATGGAAAACAGCCTTTCCAGGGACGCCTCTCAAATATGTGGCCGGGGGAGGGGGATATCTTTATACCCTGACATTCTTCTGCGCCAATCATCCTTCCGCTCTTCTCGATTTCGATGAAAAGAAAAGTCCCTGGATTGAAGAGGGGGCAATACAAAAAGACGGCGCCACCCTCCTGTGTCAAAACGCAGAGTGTATCGAGAAAGCAAAAACAGCCTTTAAGAGCATGCCCCTTGAGTGGAAAAAAGTGACGATCAATGGCCTTGATTTTGAGTATGCCTTTGTTGGACCGAAGAAATTCTAGATCGAGGGAACCCCTTTACTTAGCTTCTCCTCAGATGCTACACAAGGGCCTTCACGCACGCTCTCAAGTGACAAGAAAACATGACCCAATTAAGACACACCTCAAAATGGATGTATCTTCTGATGTTTGCGGGTGTCGTGCGGTTGCTCGGCATGTATTGCTTGCCCCTCATGGATCCCTCTGAATCCCGGTATGCCGAAATTGCTCGTAAGATGGTGGCAACCGGCGATTGGGTGACCCTCTGGTCCAGCTACGGTATTCCGTTCTGGGCAAAACCACCTCTCTCCACATGGGCAGCAGCCACGGGGCTGTCTGTATGTGGGATAAATGCCTTTGCGGTGAGGCTGCCCACGTTTCTGGTCGCTTTAGGAGTTATCGGGCTTGTCATGAGCCTAGCCCGCAGCCGCCCCCAGACAGAGCTCCCCCTCCTCAGCGCCCTCGTCCTTTTGACAAGCACCTTATTTTATATCGTCAGTGGGAGTGTGCTGACAGACATTACGCTGACCTTTGGCACCACTCTCTCCATGGTGGCCTTTTGGCATACGATGAGGGGGGCCGCCCCGTCGTGCTGGCGATATCTTTTCTTTGTGGGTCTTGCCATTGGATTCCTATCGAAAGGACCGATTGCGCTCATTTTCACAGGCGTTCCCGTCTTTATTTGGGGTGTAAGTCAAGTCACACTCCTGGAACTCTGGAAAAAGGTTCCCTGGATTTCAGGGGGACTCCTCGTCCTTATCCTCACGGTGCCTTGGTTTGTTTTGGCTGAGATGAGAACACCTGGCTTTCTTGAGTATTTTTTTGTGGATGAACACTTTAAGCGCTTTCTCATTAAAGGATGGTCGGGAGACCTCTACGGAAATGGGCACCCGTACCCAAAAGGAACCATTTGGCTTTTTTGGCTTGGAGGGATGTTCCCCTGGTCTTTGTGGGGTATCTACTTAACGCTGTCATCCCCGCGGAGGCGGGGACCCAGACCTGACAGTTTTTTTTATCTGCTTTCAAATATATTTTCTGTATCAAACACAAAAAAAAAGGTGTTAAGCCTGGGTCCCCGCCTCCGCGGGGATGACAAAGAGAGAGACGGAGATAACAAGGAAGAAAGTGAAAATGACGGTTGGACGTTTTACCTTCTGCTGTGGACACTCACCCCGTTGATCTTTTTCACCGTCTGCAGCAACATCACCATGGCCTATCCGCTTCCGGCGATTCCGGCCTTTTCTCTTTTGATTGCTTATGGCTACCTCAATATAAAAGACACGCTTTGGAAACAAAGGGCCTTTTTGGGGTCCTGCCTCATCCCTCCCTGCTTGATGGGAATCATTGTGAGTATCTTCTTGCTAAATCCAAGTCTTTTTTATAAATTTGTCCTCAGTCAAAAAGAAGTGGCAGAATCCTTTTCTCCCCTTCAGAAAGAGGAAAAAGGTAAACTCATCTATTGGTGTAAAGGAGCGTATTCGATAGAATTCTATTCGGCAGGACAGGCCCGTCTTGTCCGTGACATTCAAGAGTTCCAAAAAGCATTGGGAGAAGAGAAGGATCCGTTCATTGCTCTCGACGGAACTGGGTTTTCTCAACTCCCGCAAGATATCCGTGATCGTTTGATTTTCATACAAAAACCAAATGCGCGTATAACAATTTATAAATTAAACAAGGAAGAATTGCCTCGATGACAAAGCAAGCTGAACCTCCCCTCCCTTTTCTCTCCCTCGTTGTGCCTGTTTACAATGAGGAAGCTAATTTAGAGGAACTTTACAGCCGCCTCACAAAAACCCTTGATGCCACTGGGCGTCCGTTTGAAATCATTCTTGTGAATGATGGCAGCAAGGATAAAACAGACGAAATTTTGAAGGATCTCTTTAAAAGACGTCCCCATCAGATCCGTGTGGTGACGTTCAATGGGAACTATGGCCAACAAATGGCAATTCTTGCGGGCTTTAAAGTGTCACGCGGCACCTTTGCCATGACAATTGATGCGGATCTTCAGAATCCCCCCGAGGAAATCCCAAAGCTTATCACCTTAATGGACCAGGGCCATGATTATGTGGGGAGTTTTCGGCTCAAACGCCATGACAATTGGTTCCGCACCTATGCGTCTCAACTCACGAATTGGCTGCGAAGATGCGCAACGAAAGTCCCCATGCGTGACCAGGGATGCATGCTGCGGGCCTATCATCGGCGCATTGTGGATACGGTTCTCTCTTGCCATGAGCCCTCATTGCTGGTTGCGGTCCTTGCCTATACGTTTGCTGCAAATCCTGCAGAAGTGGGTGTGGAGCACAGAGCACGGGAAGGGGGGAAGTCCAAATATACGCTCTATAAACTCATTCGGCTGTACTTTGACTTATTCACAGGGTTTTCCCTGGTGCCGCTTCAGCTTTTCACCTTTTTTGGACTTTCCATCTCTGGACTCAGCAGCCTTTTGGTCGCCTACCTTTTGGTGCGTCGCCTCATTGTAGGACAAGAGGCGCAAGGCATGTTTACCCTCTTTGCCATCACATTCTTTCTGCTCAGCGTTGTGATCACAGGCATTGGGATTTTGGGAGAGTATGTGGGACGTATTTACCAAACCGTGCAGAATCGTCCACGTTACCTGGTGAAAGAGTTCCTGACAGACATTCCGTCTTGAGTGAAGAGGGAACCAGCCAAGTCAGCCCTTAAACGAGCAGCAGCAACCGTCGCCTCAAACATGCCAGGGAGCGTGCCACAATCAAACCGGTCACCTTCAAAAACGAGGCCATAAAAAGGGTCCGTTGCAAAAGAAGCTGCAATCGCATCTGTAATTTGAATTTCACCTGTAGGGGTGCTTGAGATTTTTGCCTCGAGATGGGGAAAGATGGTTGGCGAAAGGATATACCGCCCCACAATGGCTGTTGTGGAGGGGGCCTTTTCAGGAAGCGGTTTTTCAACAAGACCCTTCACTTTTATAATCGCCCCGTCTTGAGAAGCAATGTCCAGAATACCATACCGAGAGGTGTCAGAAGGAGGCACCGACATCACCGTAGCCCAATGACCGCCAAACTGAGCATGCTGTTCGAGCAGCTGAGCGAGCGGAGGGCGCTCACTCAAAATGAAATCGTCAGCCAAAAGAACAGCAAACGGTTCGTCCCGCACAAGATGACGCGCACACCAAATGGCATGACCCAAGCCTAAAGGTTCTTGTTGGCGAACGTAGGCCACACTTCCTGGTGGCAGTTGGAGTTTTTTGAGAGCAGCAAGCGCTTTGGGGTTCGAGCGGGCTAAAAGCGTTTCAAGTTCAAAAGCACGGTCAAAATGATCTTCAATGGCCGTCTTTCCTTTGCCTGTCACAAAAATAATTTCCTCAATGCCGGAAGCAAGCGCCTCTTCAACCGCATATTGAATGAGGGGTTTATCAAGAACCGGCAGCATTTCCTTGGGGATCGCTTTAGTAGCAGGTAAAAAACGGGTGCCAAGGCCGCCTACTGGAAAGATTGCTTTCGTAACGCGCGGATGTGTCATAGATGAGCCCATCAAAATAAATGAACCTTACCCTAAGAGATTTAAGGAAGGGAATCAAGATGGCCATCCGAAAGAGATGACAAAAAAGGAAAAATTTGTTAAGATCCCAAGCATAATCTTTCAGAACGAGGACACCATGGCAGGCCATTCACAATTTAAGAACATTATGCATCGCAAAGGAGCCCAAGATGCAAAAAGGGCGAAAGTCTTTACAAAGATCATTCGAGAGCTCACCACATCCGCGCGCATAAATCCAGATCCCGAATCCAATCCTCGCCTGCGTCAAGCCGTCATTGCGGCGCGGGGTGCAAATATGCCTAAAGACACCATGGAACGCGCCATTAAGCGAGGTGCCGGCGGTGAAGACATGACCGACTATGTCGAGGTCCGTTATGAAGGCTACGGCCCTGGGGGGATCGCTGTCATCGTGGAAGCGCTCACCGATAATCGCAACAGAACGGCAGCGGAAGTCAGATCTGCCTTTACGAAGCATGGGGGAGCCTTAGGTGAAACCAATAGCGTGAGCTTTATGTTTGATCGGATTGGCCTCATCAGGTACCCTAAGGACAAGATGACCTTTGACGCTATTTTTGATGAAGCTCTTGAAGGTGGCGCACAAAACGTTGAGGAATCGGAAAAATCTTATGAAGTTGAGTGCACCCTTGAAGATTTTGCGACCGTGCGAGATCATTTGATGGCAGCCTTTGGAGATCCAGAAAGTGCAGAGCTCATCTGGAAAGCCAATAATACCACCGCCGTTGATGAGGAAAAAGCCATCACCCTGATGAAATTCATCGATGTTTTGGAAGACAATGACGATGTCCAAACCGTTTTTGCAAACTTTGACATTCCCGACACAGTGATGGAAAAATTGCTGTGAAGCCAAATAAAATTCAAACAGTTGCTGTGTATTGCAGTGCTTCTGTCAAAATAGACCCTCTTTATCTTGATGCTGCGCGTGAGGTGGGGGAAGAATTAGCACGTCGTCAGCTAACGATGATTTATGGGGGGTCAACGCGAAGCATGATGGGAGCGGCAGCGGAGGCCGTCATGACCCATGGAGGACGTGTGATTGGCTTTATACCGAAGCATTTGAAAAAAATTGAAGTCCCCAAAGACGATATTACAGAACTCCACCTCGTTGATACCTCGCATATCCGAAAGCACCTTATGTTTGAACATTCAGATGCTTTTTTTATTCTCCCAGGTGGATTTGGAACCCTTGATGAAACTTTTGAAATAATTGCGCGGAAAGACTTAAAACTTCATGAAAAGCCCATCATTTTTATCAATGTAAATGGATATTGGGATGCTTTGAGCGTCATGGTGAAAAATATTTTTGACCAAAATTTTGCGAGATCTGAGGATAAGGACCTCTTTCAAATCGTTTCTTCCGTGTCCGAAGCCTTCCAGGTTCTTCTGGGCGAGAAAAATGACTAACGTCCACACCTTTCCGCTCCGTATTTACTTTGAGGATACGGATGCAGGCGGGATCGTCTATTACGCCAATTACCTGAAATTTGCTGAGCGCGCGCGAACGGAGTTTATGCGATCTCTAGGATGGGATCATTCCAGCCTGATGAAAGAGAACGGAAATATGTTCGTTGTGCGGACATGCACCCTAAGCTGCATTGCGCCAGCCTATTTGGATGACCTGGTCGAGGTGAGAACCCACTGCACCGAACAAGGAGGGGCTTCTCTTACTCTGGTCCAAGAGGTATTCCGAGGAAACACTCTCATTACAACTCTAGATGTGCTTTTGGCGTATGTGAATGGAAAGGGCAAACCAACGCGACTTGACTCTGGCTTGCGTACAGCCCTCAGCAATTTTGATTCTGAGGGAAGCTAAGCTGTTATCTTGACTTTTTTACAAAAAGAGACCACGCTCCGGCTATGAAGAGAAATTTTTTATCTTATCTTTAAGGAACTCCATCATGGCGAATCATATCGTATTGATCAACAAAGCTGAACAACGCGTTGCAAAAGTTAAAGTTGGTTTTAGTTGGACCTTGTTGTTTTGGACATGCTTATTCGCTCTCCCTCTTTTTATACGACGGGTTTACCCGTGGGCGTTCGGTATTGCTGCCCTCCAGTTGCTTGCTTTTATCCTTGAACGCCAGTTTTCTTTTGTTGGGATCGATTATCCATTCTTTACGTGCGAAACAACCAATTTTTGCCCATTGAACTTGTATACATATCATTTAATCTATAAATGGAGTGGATTAATCACGTTTGCCCTCTCTGTGTACTTAGGGTTCCGTGGCAATGAGATAACGGCTCGATACTATTTAAAGAACGGCTATCGTTTTGCCGAACCAGATAGCGCACTCGTGGCACTTGCAAAAACAAAGTGGCATATGCAACTGTAAAAAAGCGCGCCTGGTACAGCAACCATATAATTTTGCCACAGGGATGACAATGGAGGGACTTCATGAATTTTAACCATCTCTGCTACACTCCACCTCCGCTGGCGTGATCACGCCTTTGTCGCGACGGCGGACGCTCCACTGAGAATGCAAAGTAAGACATAGAATGAAAAAACCATCAGACTCCTCAGATGTTCCCAATCCCACCCGCCGGGACTTTCTTCTCCTGACGGCAAGTGCGGTGGGCGCTGTGGGAGCCGCCTATTTTGCCTGGCCCTTCCTTGACAGCATGAACCCTGCCGCTGACATCTTGGCCCAATCAACCATTGATGTTGACTTGAGTCCCATTGCCGAGGGCCAAGCCATTACGGTGGTGTGGCGAGGAAAACCCATCTTTATTCGTCATCGTACACAGGCTGAGATTCAAGCTGCCGAGGCAACGCCTTTAAAAGATTTGATTGATCCACAAACCGATCAGGACCGTGTGAAAAAGGGCCACAACCCATGGCTCGTGGTTGTTGGGATTTGTACCCATTTGGGATGCATTCCCACAGGCAACAAACCTACAGAGACGCGAGGCAAGTATGGGGGATGGGCCTGTCCCTGCCATGGATCCCTCTATGATGTTTCAGGGCGAGTGCGCCGCGGCCCCGCGCCGTTGAATTTAGAAGTGCCACCTTATACGTTTTTGACGGCAACAAGCATTCGGATCGGTAGCGGTGTAGCGTCCGCCGTCACGCCGAAGCTTTAGCGAAGGCGGAGTGTAGCGGAAAAAATGAGCCACTTGTAAAAAAGGACGTCAATAAAAATATGTCAAAAAAGTCGAATACATATAACGATGAGACGGTAGAGAAGAACAGCGCAGCATCTGCTCCACCGCTCCACTGCTCCACCGCTCCACTACGTCAGTGGATCGACCACCGTCTCCCCATCTTTACCTTCATCGACAAGGAACTCACGAAGTACCCCACCCCAAAAAATTTAAACTATTGGTGGAACTTTGGATCTCTGTCCGGCATTACCCTGGTCATCATGATCCTATCTGGCATTTTTCTGGCGATGCATTATGACCCCAGTGCCGACAAGGCCTTTGAAAGTGTGGAATACATCATGCGCAATGTGAACTATGGATGGTTCATGCGTTATTTGCACGCCAATGGGGCCAGTATGTTCTTTATCCTCGTGTACATTCATATGTTCCGAGGACTTTACTATGGTTCCTATAAAGCCCCGCGGGAGCTCCTGTGGATGCTCGGCGTCGTGATTCTCATCCTCATGATGGCGACCGCCTTCATGGGCTATGTGCTCCCTTGGGGGCAGATGAGCTACTGGGGAGCAACTGTCATCACCAATCTCTTTTCCGTATTCCCCTTTGGAGAGTCCATTGTGCAATGGTTGTGGGGTGGATTTTCTGTCTCAGGCCCAACCCTTAATCGTTTCTTTGTGCTCCATTACCTCTTCCCTTTCCTTATTGTGGGCGTTGTCTGTTTGCACCTTGTGGCATTGCACCAACATGGATCAAACAATCCATTGGGGATTGAATGTAAAAAAGAGGAGAAGATTCCCTTCCATCCCTATTACACCGTGAAAGATCTCTTTGGCCTCGGCATTTTTGCCGCCATTTGGTCCTACTTTATTTTCTTTGAGCCCAATTTCTTTGGAGAACCGGACAATTATATCCCCGCCAATCCTCTCGTCACACCGCCTCATATCGTGCCCGAGTGGTACTTTTTGCCGTTCTACGCCATTTTACGTTCGATTCCCAATAAGCTCTTTGGTGTCATTGCCATGTTTGGAGCGGTCCTCATTCTCTTTGTCCTGCCCTGGCTTGACCGCTCGAAGGTACGCAGCGCTACCTTCCGCCCTATCTTCAAATGGGTGTTCTGGGTATTTGTTTTGAATTGTCTCGTCCTCGGGTTTGTGGGCGCCCATTCCCCGGATTATGTCTACAGCAGTGGGGTTTCAAACCAGATTCTAGGGCAAGTCACAACCTTCCTCTATTTTGCTTTCTTTCTCATTGCTCTTCCCTTGATGGGGATCTTTGAGAAACCGCGCCCCCTTCCCACCAGCCTCCTAATGATCTTTTTCCTAAGCGGCCCCCCCGCTATTTGTGCTGATCAACATTGGTCTTTTGAAAACCCTCTCGGCACCTATGACCGCGCAGAACTGCAACATGGGTTTGAGATCTATAAACAGGTGTGTGCCGCCTGCCATGGTCTGGATCAAGTGCGCTTTCGGGATTTAGAAGGATTGGGCTATACAGGGGAGGAAGTCAAAAAGATTGCCTCCGCGTATAAAGTTGCGGACATCAATGATCAGGGAGAGCCCGCTGAAAGACTCGCTCTTCCGACAGATCTCTTTCCCAATCCTTACAAAAAATGAAAAGGCTGCTCGTGCTGCCAACAATGGCGCCCATCCGCCTGATCTCTCTTTAATCATAAAGGCGCGGGAAGGGGGGGCGCATTATGTGTTTGACCTGCTCACGAGCTATAAGGCAACGCCGCCGAAAAACGTCGAGCTTGCCGCTGGCATGTCCTATAACCCCATCTTTCCAGGAGGGCAAATCGCCATGCCCCCCCCCTCTCTCTGAGGGGCTCGTCACCTATGATAATGGAGAAAAACCGTCCGTAAAACAAATGGCCCATGATGTCACAGCCTTCCTTGCTTGGGCCGCTGAGCCGGAACTTGAGGCCCGCAAACGCATGGGAGTCCGGGTGCTGCTTTATTGTAGCGTTTTTTCCGTGTTGATGTATTTCCTGATGCGACGTATTTGGAAGAAAGTGTAGCGGTGTAGCGGTGTAGCGGTGTAGCGGTGTAGCGGTGTAGCGGTGTAGCGGTGTAGCGGAAGGGGAATGCTTGTAAAAATGGATGTCAATAAAAATATGTCAAAAAAGTCGAATACATATAACGATGAGACGGTAGAGAAGAACAGCACACCATCTGCTCCACCGCTCCACTGCTACACCGCTACACTGGAGTGGATGTCCACCCGCGTGTCTGCCATCCAAGCAGGCACTGAGCCCGAGTGCCTCTGGTTCCTTGAGCACCCACCGCTTTACACCTTAGGTACGAGCGGGAAGGCGTTGGATATTCTTCCCTCCGCCACCCTACCTACCTTTCAAACAGGCAGAGGAGGGCAGGTCACCTATCACGGTCCTGGCCAACGCATTGTCTACGCCATGATCGATTTGAGAAAACGAGAGCAAGACCTCCGTCTCTATGTGGCAACTTTGGAAGAATGGATCATCCAAGCCCTAGCCCACTTTGAAATCAAAGGAGAACGGCGCCCGGGTCGCGTCGGCATCTGGGTTGAAAAAAAGAGGAAGGACCACAAAATTGCAGCCCTCGGGGTACGGGTGCAAAAGTGGGTCACCTCCCACGGGTTTGCCCTCAACGTGTCCCCAGATTTAACAGCCTATCAGCACATTGTGCCTTGTGGCCTCTCTCAGTATGGGGTGACTTCTCTTGCCGATTTAGGTGTGACAGTGACGATGGAAGAAGTGGATGAGGTATTGATTAAAACTTGTCCATTTAACACATGAAACTCCTCATTCATCTTACCCCCAATGCGTCTCATAATAAAATTGAAGGATGGGAGATAGATGAGAAAGGGGAGAAGCGCTTGCGCATCAAGGTCACGGCCGTGCCTGAAGATGGCAAAGCCAATGACGCCCTCATCAAGCTTCTCAGCAAAACCTTCTCTGTGCCCAAATCAAAGATCACGATCGTGCGAGGGGCGAAGGCACGGCTAAAAGAGGTGGAGATTGAGGGAGGACAGGAGAGTCTTCTTATCTTATGTGGTAAAAATTAAGAAAAAATACACAATTTCGATGTAAAATAAAAACGAGACAAACATATGGAGAGAAAAAATGTACAAAAATTTATTAAAGATCACGTTCCTTCTTGGGCTTCTTGCAGTGAGTTCACAAAGTGCGATGGCTGATGCGGGTGAGTGCCCTCAAGGGCAGGTCTGGATAACATATGCACCGGAGCTGCATCATGAACCAGCTGGTGTGTGTACTCCGATGGCGACGCCGAACGAATGAGCTGCCGAGCCTATAACACGTAGTGTGAAATTGTATTCGCGGAACTTTATCCTTCCAACAACCCCTCTGCAAACTCTTTCGCTACAAAAGGATGGAGATCTTCAATCGCTTCTCCCACACCAATCGCGTGCAGAGGGAGGCCGGTTTGTTGGGCAATGGAGATGAGGACGCCGCCCTTGGCGGTCCCATCAAGCTTGGTCACAATGAGGCCGGAGACGTCCACGGCTTCTTGAAATACTTTGGCTTGCGTAAGCGCGTTTTGACCGGTGGTGGCATCGAGCACCAAAATTGTGGCGTGAGGCGCCGTGGGATCAATTTTTTGAATCACCCGCCGCATTTTCTTGAGCTCCTCCATGAGCTCACTTTTATTATGAAGACGCCCGGCCGTGTCAATGAGGACAATATCATCTTGACGCGCTTGCGCCTTTTGCAATACCTCAAAAATGAGACCGGAAGCATCTTGGGTCGTAGCCTTTTCCAAAGGAACGCCGGCACGGTTCGCCCAGATCTCCAGCTGCTCTGTAGCAGCGGCCCGGAAAGTGTCGCCGGCCACAAGGGAGAGTTGATGACCATGATGCTTCCACTGATAGGCAAGCTTTCCAATGGTCGTTGTCTTGCCAGCCCCATTGACGCCAAGCACCAAGATCACGAAGGGCTTGTGGGGTCCCTCTGGCACCAAGGGACGCGCATAAGGAGCCAAAAGAGCTTCAATCTCTTCCGCAAAATCCGCTTTGACTTCTTCTACGGTAATGTCCTGATTAAAGCGCTTTTTCTTAAGTTTTTGAATAAGGTCTCTCGCCGTTGCTACACCAATATCACTTGTGATGAGGAGGTCCTCGAGCTCTTCGAGCATTTCATCGTCAAGCTTTCGGTGGGTCAAAAGGGTTGTAATGCCCGTCGTAAGGCGGGAAGAGGACTTTTTGAGACCCTCCTTAAGGCGCGTGAGCCAAGAGGTCATACTCTTCCCTCACTTGTCATCCCCGCGAAGGCGGGGACCCAGACTTGACAGTTTTTTTTATAGATCTGATCGTTTGGGGTAATACTTCGAGAGTCATTCTGTGTTGACGAAACAAAGGTTTTAAGCCTGGGGCCCCGCCTTCGCGGGGATGACAAATTAGCTTCGCGGGGATGACACTTTTCCTGCATCATACCACC
>JABDEE010000007.1 GCA_013287205.1 Alphaproteobacteria bacterium | reverse complement strand
TGCCAGAGTTGAGTGCTTTCGATCGTTTTAGGCGTGGGTTGTGCTTGGGGGATCCAAGAGAGGCCCCACGCGATGAGGAAGAGGGGGAGGGCCAGGCGCCATACATGCAAAGAAGGACGCTTATGATGTTTAATCCAAAAGAGAGAAAGTGCGATAAGAGCGAGGATGCTGCTGACGCCTACTGTCCAAAGAGGTAAATGGAAGCTTAAGACCCAGCCAATCCAAAGGGCTGTGAGGGCCAAGAAAATCCCCAGAATTTTTTGCATCCAGACCATCCATGCCCCGGGCTTTGGGAGAAGAATGAAGCGCGCGGGGAGGGATGCTACCAGAAAATAAGGAGAGGCAAATCCTAAGCCAAGGCAGAGAAAGACGAGGAGGATATCGCTTGGCTCTCGGGCGAGGGCGAAGCTTAAGGCCGTTCCCACAAAAGGGGCTGAGCAGGGGGTGGCCAGGAGGGTTGCGAATACACCAGAGAGGAAGTCTTTGACATGTCCTTTTCCTTCGTGGCTGACAAAGAAATTGCCAAGGCCTGCAGGAAGGTCGATTTCAAAAACTCCCCAGAGGCTGGCGGTAAAGGCCACGAGCACGAGGAACACAAATAAAAGGAAATGGGGATTTTGAAAATGGATGCCCCACCCAAAGGCTTCTCCTGATTCTTTCAGGAGAATGGTTAAACACGCGAGCAGTAAGAAGGACGTGATAATCCCCAGGCCGGTCAGAAAAAATCCTCTTTTCGCTTGAGCACGGTGGTTTTTTTTCGAGTGTTTGATGAGGGACATGACTTTGAGAGAGAGGACGGGGAGGACACACGGCATTACGTTCAAGATGAGCCCTCCCAGCAGGGCAATGATCAGAAGCGTTATCAGGGGCGTCTCATTTTTCGGGAGCTGAAACAGAGGATCGGCAGCATCTCCGGGGTTGATCACAAGCGACAGGGGAAGATTCAACGGAACGCAGACATCGGAACAGGCCAAAAGGGACACGTTGATCTTGAGGACAATGGGCTTTGTCTTATCCGTTGGCGTGAGAGCCAGGGGGATAAGCGTTGTGCCTTTATAGACATAGGAGGGTTGACCTTGCACTTTTGTTTTATGGGAGGGGGGCCACTGACTCTCCACATGTCTGATGTTTTCCGACTTTTCCCATTGGAGAGAAGGAGGGAATCCAGCGCTTTCTTCCCCTTCAGGAGCCGGTGCATAGACATGCCACTTTTCAGGAATATCGATCTTTAAGCCTGCTTGTGTTTTTCCTGCAGAGGAGCCTCCCTTGATGAGGGTGAGGTGGACAGGGGAAGCTGCATAAGCGGTTGATATAAAGACGAGGCAAAGGCCCAAGAATGCTCTTTGGAAAGCGTGAATAAGGAAATTTCTCATGAGGTCCTTTAATCTTATCCATTCATTTGGAAAGCACTCTAGCATAGCATGCGAAAAAATTGAAGATGGGTAAAAAAAATGAAATTTTTTACGCTATCTTGTTTGACTTTTTTTGAAAGGCGCTCTAGGTTCTCTTTAAACACCTAGATCCTGGGGAATAATAAGAATGATCTTAAGGAAACGACTGATTTGTGCCATGCTGACGGGCGTTTGTGCTGTTGCAGGTTGTGATACGGCCCCGCCCCCTCCGCCTGCAATTTCGGCAAAAGCGCCTCTTGCTTCCTTAGGATCGAAGAAGACCGTGAGCCCGCCGATTGTCTATGCTTTTCAGCTTATCAAAGAGGAAAAATATAAGGACGCCTCTCGTTTTCTCAATATTGCCCTTCAAAACCAACCTAAAAACCCGATCTTTCATATCTTGAATGCCATGGTTTATGAGAAGCTTGCGGTAACGTCGGACGACTCTCAATTGGAATTGGCCGCTGTGGGATATCGCAATGCTTTAAATATTGAGCCCTCAAATATATTTGCGATCAAGCAATTGGCGATGCTGAAAGCACAACGGAAAGAATATGGCGAAGCTCAGGAGCTCTTGGCGAATGCGCTTCTTATGCGACCCAAGGATCCTGATCTCTTACATGAACTCGCCTCGGCTTCCTACTATGCGTATGATATTAAGACGGCGCTCTCTGCCATTGCGCAAGCAGAAAAATTAAAGCCGCAAGACCCCCTGGTACATCGGTCTGCGGCGATGATTCATGCGTCTGTTGGAAACTTTCCAGTGGCTAAGAAGCATTTTGAGATTTTTAAAAAGCAAGTGGGCGAGGATGTGGGGGTCGACCATGTTGCCGCACGCCTTGAGGATTGGACATCTCTTTATCAGAGTGGCCGTCTCTCACCGACCCTTGCGGATGCGCCTGGTAAGGGAGGTGATAACGCCCTTGAACCCAAGGCGATCGCGAATTTTCTGCTCGGTTCAGACAAGAGCAATGCAGGCGTTAAAAGTAAGGCGGAAGAGGTTTTAGAAAGTCCTCTTGGTGGCCCGGGGGCACCTACCGTTGCAGATCCTCAAATTATTGTGGATTGTTATCTCCTGCGTATTCAGGAAGATGCGTCGACAACGAAGGGTGTTAACCTCATGTCAAACCTGTACATGAGTCTTAACCCAGGGTCCTATCTCCGGTATTTTGGGAACGCAATGGCGACGGCGCAGCCCGGGGGGACGGCGTTGGGTCCTACCATTTCTAATCTTGGCGGTGTGTCATCCCAAAGCCCTGCTCAGCCTGCGCCGACTGCGGCATTTGCGCAGACAAGTACAGGTGTTGGGAACTTTAGCGGTAATATCTTCACGGCAGGTTTGACATGGAGCGCTTTGAACTACAGTATGAATATTGCGCAAGCATCGGATGAGCGAACAGAAGTTGTGAGCCGGCCTTCGCTCATGACCTTCCTTAAAAAACAATCGGTCTTTTTTTCAGGTCGAGAATTTGTAACCGGTATGTCGGGACAGTATGGTGGTTCGCTCGTGAAATATCCCGTAGGCACAACGATGGTTGTGACGCCCCAGAAACTGGAAGATGACATGGTGACCCTCACCATTACGATTGAAGGAAGCATCATCTTACAGTCTGACCAAGGAGCAGGAACGCTTAATCTTTATCAGTCAACCATACAAGTTCTTAAAAGTCGTATCGATACCCAAGTCAAAATGCGTCTTGGGGATACCCTTATGTTGGGAGGGATGTATGAACGTACCGAAGATGATCTCAAGTCAGGTGTTCCTGGATTGCGAGATATCCCTGTTGTCCAATATTTCTTTTCAACAGACAAAACCATCTCGTCGCGTCGATCGATTGTTGTGATGCTTACGCCTCGGTCGCCGAATATTGTGCGCGCAGCTGTTGAGCGTGCGATGCAGCGTGGCCCTCAGCCTTGTTTGAATGAGCTCATGCTACGGAAACCCGATTGGTTTAACTCGATTCCGAACATGGTTCCGCTCTTTCAATATATATCGGCCTCTCCTGTTATTTATCATGAATACCGTTCTGGGGATCTTTTGCCGCCAAGTTGGGCATGGCAACCCTCAATTGTTGATAAACTGTCTGAATTGGAAGGCTTCTTGTATTTTTAGGGGGGATGTAAATTATGAAACGTCTTTGGGTACTTTCCTTAGCCTGTTTGACAGGTTGTGCTTATCTGTTGGAGGGGGAGGCGCCGCGCGCCCTCTATACCTTAAAGAGTGATCCTGTGGTTGCTGCGCAGTCACGCACCCTCCCTGCGTTGACTGTTGATCTGCCCTTTAGTGATCTCAGTCTTGATACACCGCGCATTGCGGTGACCCCTTCCCTTTATCAGCGGGACTATCTTGCCGAGGGGGAGTGGTCTGACCGTTTGCCAAAGGCGGTGCAGGATGTTCTGATTGATAGCTTTTCCCAGCGATGGGGCGGAGAACGGGTCAATCGCAGCCTTCAGACAGATCAATTACTTCAAACGGATATTCAGGATTTTTCAGTGTATGGTCTTGGATCTTCAGCCCCTTACGTGCAGATCAAGCTTCTTTTCAAAGTGGTGGATTTCCCCAACCGGCGGGTTATTGCCTCTCACCTGTTTTGTGAAAAAGTCCCGGTTGTCCCTTGTAATTTTTATGGCATTGTGGTGGCCTTCAACAAGGGGATGAACTGTTTGGTGGGGAAGGCTGTGGTGTGGCGTGAGAAAGTTATCAGTCATCAGTGATCAGATCTGCTCTCGCAACACAAAGAACGTTAGCAGGTGCCTGACCTTAAGAAACTCTCATGTTTTCTAGGAATAAATCTAAAGCCAAGGGTGACGGGAGGATAACACAGGTTTTTGTTCTTGGAGTTTCGTTATTTAGGAGATCTGCTCACTGATGACTGACCATTGACCGCTTTCTGCTCAATGGCCTGGCGCGCTAAAGCATCTGCCCGCTCATTTTCTGGATGCCCTGTGTGGCCCCGGACCCACAGCCAGGTAATGGTGTGGTGTTGAGAAAGAGCATCAAGAATTTCCCATAAGTCTT
Source organism: Alphaproteobacteria bacterium (assembly GCA_013287205.1). GTDB lineage: Bacteria > Pseudomonadota > Alphaproteobacteria > UBA9655 > UBA9655 > UBA9655. Next base: position 34,234 of record JABDEE010000007.1, on the reverse strand, counting down.
TGTTTTTGACAGGCGCATTCGAGGACGAGCGCCAGTTTCTTTGTTTCCACCCAGGCAGCCATTTTGTGATGCCATCTTTGAGGTAGAGGCTGTCCGTATAGAGGGAGACATCCATGGGGCGGGTGAGGCTTTGCAATCCTTCAATGGCTGCTTGCATTTCCATGCGGTTGTTCGTTGTGGCAGGATCGTAGCCAAACAGTTCTTTTTCAACGCCTTGGTAGCGCAGGATCACGCCCCACCCGCCAGGGCCGGGGTTTCCTTGACAGGCGCCATCGGTATAAATTTCGACTTCTTTCATAGGAGACCTCTGTTGTTCCTGTCCTCCTCTTGTCATCCCCGGCTTAGGCTCTCTTAGCCCCGACTTGTCGGGGATTTAGAGAGCCTTGACCGGGGACCCAGGAACCAAGGTATGAAAGAATTTTTGGGCGGCTCTAGGTCCCGATCAAGAGCCTCTAAAAATTTGCGATGCAAATTAAGAGGCTCTAAGTCGGGGATGACACGTTTGGGTAGACGTGCCGAGTTATAAGGCATCAATGCCATAAATGAAACATCCTTGTCGAGCCCTTCCTTTTTCAGTAGATTGCAGGAAACGAAAGGAAGTTCTCATGATATGTGCTCAAGCTTTTAAAGTTTCTCTTGAAGAGGGAACGCCTTATTTTTGGTGTACATGTGGGCTTAGTCAAAGGGAACCCTTTTGCGATGGCAGTCATAAAGGCACGGGACTTAAGTCTCATTGTTTTACGGTGCCGGTTTCAGGGGAGGTGATCTTGTGTGGCTGTAAGCAAACAAAAACCCCTCCTTTTTGTGATGGAAGTCATGTGGAGGGTTAATCTGCGCTTTCTTGTTCCTTTTCTTGCAAGTATCCTCGTTGGGTGTGGTTCATCAACGAACCACCAGGAGGTGCCGTGCCCTCACACAGCCATTGTTGGAGAGCTTTCAAAAAGAGTTGATGCCTCAGGCGTGCGCACCGACATCGATAGTGTGCGCCCTGTGTGTCAGTGGGTTGATCATCGTCTTTATATGGATATGCGTTTGCGTATGACAAGTTTTCGAGAGACCTCCAAACACAACACCTCTTTGACGATTGCGCCCGTTTATGTGGTGGCGATCCTTAATGAGAAGGGAAATCTTCTCTCACGTACGCTTCATCAGGCAGAGATTACGTTTGAACCAGAGGAGGATACTGTGGTGTCCTTTCAACAATTGCAAGTCATGCTCGCGTCTGAAGATTGTTCAGTTTACGTGGGATTTGACTTGGATGAGAAGCAACTGAGAGCGCTTGAGAAAGAACGTGGCTCCGGGTGTGCGCGGCCATGACAAATCCCCACATTCTCTTGGTCGATGATGACGAACGGCTGCGGGAGCTTTTGTGTAAGTTTTTGATGGAGAACAATTTTTTTGTTTCCGCGGCCAGTGAGGCCTCTGAAGCACGTCAGCTCATGGATATCTTTCTTTTTGATCTGATCCTTCTTGATGTGATGATGCCGGGGGAGGATGGTTTTTCTCTCACGAACTCCATTCGGGCGGGTCCGATTGCTTACCGGGATGTGCCCATTCTTCTTTTGACGGCGATGGGGGAGACGGAAGATCGGGTGACGGGCCTTAGTTGTGGGGCCGATGATTATCTCGCCAAGCCTTTTGATCCCCGAGAGCTTCTTTTGCGGATTCAAGCGATTCTTAGGCGTCGTCAGACGACACGGGATACAGGTGTCCTTTCCATGGGAGAGGTTCACTATGATCTTCATGCGAATCGGTTGACGCGAGGGACGACGCCGATTCCGCTTACAACAGTTGAAAGTAACCTTCTGAAGATTTTTAGCCAATATCGGGGAAAGCCGCTTATGCGGGAGGATCTTGTGAGTGCTTATGAGGGGGAGCTCAATCCGCGCACCGTTGATGTGCAGATTACGCGCCTGAGGCGGAAAATTGAGGGGGATCCTAAGATCCCGCGGTACCTTCAAACCATCCGAGGGAAGGGCTATGTCCTGATTCCAGATTCATGATTCATCCCTTTAAAGCTCTTAAACAGTACCTGCCGGCGAGTCTCTTTGGACGGGCGCTTCTGATTTTAGTAGTTCCCATTGTCTTGATGGAGACCATCTCGGCCTATGTCTTCTTTGATCATCATTGGGATCGGGTGACACAGGAGCTCGCCAATAATATTGCAGGGGATGTGGCAACGCTCACGGACCTTTACACCCGCAATCCGGACCATCAAAATATTTATAAAGCCGTGGGTGGGACGCACCTTGAACTGAGGATGGAATTTATTCCGGGAGGTGAGATTCGTGAGCCCATTGCACGAAAATGGCGCAATAGTTTCTTGGACCTTGCCCTCAAAAAACAAATTTTTATTCCCTATACTTTTTCGATCACGCGCCACGACATTATTATTGAGGTGGGGGTTGATAAGGGCGTTTTGCAATTTATAACGCCGTGTAAACGGTTGTATAGTAAATCCTTCATGCTCTTTATTTTGTGGGTTGCGGGGACATCCACTTTTTTCCTCTGTATCTCGGTCATCTTTATGCACAATCAGGTGAAGCCCTTGCGGCGGCTTGCGATTGCTGCGGATCGTTTCGGGAAGGGGCGCCCCTTTGCCACTTTTAAATTGGAAGGGGCAATTGAGATTCGCAAAGTGGCGCGGGCGTTGATGACTATGAAAGAGCGTCTCCATCATCAACTGACCCAAAAAACAGAAATGCTGGCAGGTGTTTCCCATGATCTGCGGACGCCTTTGACGCGGATGCGCCTTCAGCTGGCGATGATGAAACCTTCCTCGGCTGTGGAAGGCCTCAAGCAAGACGTTGAAGAGATGAGTGCGATGATTGAAGGGTATCTTACCTTTGCAAAGGGAGAGGGGTTAGAAGAGCCGGTTGAGACCAATATGGGTGATTTGTGTCTTTCGGCCATTAAGGGACGCGCGGATCTTGACACGCAGGTGCATTATACGCCTCAAACGCTTCCCGTTATTTATGTGAGGCCGCAAGCTCTGAAACGCTGTCTGATGAATCTGATCAATAATGCTACCCGCTATGGGAATGAGGTTTGGATTGAGGTATCGCTGGAACAAGACGCCCTTATTATTTCGGTTGAAGATGATGGGCCGGGAATCCCTGAGGATAAAATCCGGGAAGTGTTTCAACCCTTCTTTCGGTTGGAAGGATCGCGCAATGTGGCCACAGGGGGGATTGGTCTGGGGCTCTCCATTGCACGGGATATCGCCCATGCCCACGGGGGGGATATTATTCTCTCTCCTTCCTTTTTGCACGGAGGATTAAAGGCAAGTTTGATTGTGCCGTTTTGAGATCAAATAATAATTTTTTACTTGCAATGTTATGTTTTGGTTATTATGTTTCTTTCGTTGATAGTTGTGCTTCTCTTTGAATGAGAGGGGCCGTTTTAAAAGGATTTATGTGATGACCAAAAAAACGCTTTTGTCTACAGTTTCAGTTCTTGCCTTGAGTGTGATTGTTTTTTCTCCTTATTCTCTCCTGGCTGCTTCTCAGTGGAGTGCACAAGAAAACTTGGACGAGTTGGAATTTTTAACCCCAGGGATGCAAGCGCGCATGAAAGCAGCGCCAGGGGCGTATGAAACAGCACAAGAAAAATTGATAACAGCAAAAGAAGCAGATAGAGAGCGCCTTACAGAAGACGCGCTCATGAAAAAAGACAACGCGGAAAGATTAAGGACCTTCGAGGAGGCTGTCAAAAAAGCGCAATCACAGGGCGAGATCGTGGCTTTATGGGCTGGGTTGTTAGAGGCAGAGTTTAAGGACGAAAAACTCAAACGAAGAAGACAGCAAGAAGCAAAAGAGAGAGCACTGCGCAATCCAATCGTAAAAGCATTGCGTGGAGAAAAATACGAAAGGAGAATGCGAGAAAAAGAGAGAGAAGAAACAAGAGAAAGAGAAGTAGAAGAAAGGAGAGCGGCAAGAGAAAGGGCAGCAGCACAAGCCGCGCGGGAAAGAGAAGAAAGAGAGGCGGCAATAGCCGCGATAGTCGCACGAGAAGACGCAGACCTAGAGGCGGCAAGAGCTGCACATGAGAGAGCAAAAGCCGCAGACGATAGAGCCAATGCAGACCTAAGGACAGCACAAGACGCACTCGAAAGAGCAAAAGATGCAGAAGAAGGCGCACTCGACAGAGAAAGAGCAGCACTACTAGCAATAAGTCAAAAAATAGACGAATTAAACGACGCAGCAAGAGCCACAACAATCGCCGCAGCAGGAGCTGCATTAAACAAAGCAACGGCAGATCTCAGAAGCCGATTCGATGCATCATACACAGAACAAGATGCACTCAAAGCCGAGAGAGCAATAGTCGCACACAGAGCCACATTGGAAGCATACAAAAGGGCCACAACGCCGCGGCATATGCTACCGGCTGAAGCATCTTCCTCTCGTTCTTTGGGGTCAGTTCCTGCAGACTCAGATCTGGCAGCGAAAAATGCTGAATTTGCAAACGCAAAGGCAGCATACAGGACAGCAAAAGAAAGAGTCGTCGCCCTACAAGAAGAACTCAGAGTCATAAGAACGAGAGTCGACAGCGAATGGTTTGTACGAGCAGAAGCAATGAGAAGAACAGAAGAAGCATTCACAGCTATAAGGGAAAGAGTCGAAAGAGCAAGAGCAGAAAGAGCAAGAGTAGCAGCAGCACAATAGTCAATGGCACTAGAAGAAATACCATAAAAAAACACTATAAAAACCCCACTTTTTGTGGGGTTTTTTCTTTTAACCATACGTCATCTTAAGGATGCGTGCGTCTTATGACCAGAAAGTATGCATCTGAAGGAATTTTTATGGCAATGGAAAATATTTGTGATATACCAATCACTTAGGCTTCTTGTAACCGCACCCCTCTCTGGGGTGGCTTTTTAAAAGGATTTATGTGATGACCCAGAAAACTCTTTTTTCAGCCCTTGCCCTCAGTATGCTCATCTGCTCTTCGTCTACTCTCTTGGCTTCTCATTTGTTGCTTGATCCAGAACATGTTTCTGTAGCGGCAGCAGCTCACTCAAGTGCAAAAACACAAGCAGAGCATCAAAAAAGAGCACCTCTAAGAATAAACGTAGAAGAGACGCCCGAAGACAGTCCGCAAGAAGATGAAGGGTGGCGGTCCCTAGCGGAGGCTCGTATGAGTGAGTGTTTGCAAGCAGAGAAAGCCTTAAGAGCTGCCTTAGAAGAGAAGCAACGTCAGCAAGAAGCCAGTCAGGAAGCAAAAGTGGGTAAAGACCGTAATGTCCATATTCCCATACAAGCTATGGGAGAACATGCTGAGATCCCAAAAAAAGCAGGAATACCGCAGGGGCTGTCATAGAAAGGCAAGAAGACTGGAGGTGAACCACCGCAGACTTGTGATTTTTCATCAAACCCCGCTTTTGGCGGGTTTTTTTTGTGCACCATGGTCCGCGCAAGGTCGCTTGCCTCCTATGTCCTGATATCGAGTGCCTTGGCCTGCACATGAAAACGACTCTTCTTAATAAATCACCCCTGTTTACAGAAAATTAAGATGATCGGCTTATAATTGGGGCAGTTTAATAGAACTTTCGTTAAGACTTAGGAATGAGAAAGTTTCTTGAACTGATATGACCCAAACTTATAATATGGAGAAAGATGATGAAAAACTTAACAACTTTACAAAGAATTTTAGGAGGAGCGATGCTCGCTCTTCTTTCTACCACAGCAGTTGAAGCTCAAACGCCACCAGCTGAAGCTCAAACGAAGCCGACGCTGGAGAGGAAGCCTGCTATGGCGATTGCGCATGATGATGCAGAAGATAAGAAGCCAATGTTGGAGAGGAAACCTGCTATGGCGATTGCGCATGATGATGCAGAAGATAAGAAGCCAATGTTGGAGAGGAAGCCTGCTATGGCGATTGCGCATGACGATGCAGAAGATAAGAAGCCGCCACTGCTCAGAAAACCTGCTATGGCTGTTGTTGCTGCCGAGGAGGCAGAAGAAAAAGCGGATGATAAAGCTAAGGTGGAAGAAGCAAAACAAGTGGAAAAAGCTGAGATAGCAGAAGCAAAGCAAGTTGAAAACGCTGAGATAGCAGAAGCAAAGCAAGTTGAAAAAGATCAGCTAGACGGCAAATAAGGCTGAATGATGCTGAAATCTTAATCGATAGCTGTGGAAGCTAACGTTAAACTTTGACTCAGCATTGAAGTGACCTGCCAAAATCTTAAATTGTCATCCTCGCTTTTGCAGGGATGGCAATTTTTTTGCGTGAGCCGATTGATCAGCCAAAAAATCCTATGCATTTCGGATGAATGTGGTATAACCGACCTCAATTCAACTCTTCTGCTATCTTTGGAATAGGATCATATGAAAATATTCGCTCAATTACTCGGTAAACTTTCTTCAGATATGGCGATTGACTTAGGAACGGCGAACACGCTTGTCTATGTTAAAGGGCAAGGCATTGTTCTGAATGAGCCTTCCGTTGTGGCCACTTATATTGGCCGCGACAAGAAGCATGTTTTGGCGGTGGGGGAGGAAGCCAAACTCATGGTTGGGCGGACGCCCGGGAATATCCAAGCGGTGCGACCTCTGAAAGATGGGGTGATTGCGGATTTTGAAGTGGCTGAGGAAATGATCAAATACTTTATGCACAAGGTGCATAAACGGCGGCGGTTTGTGAGCCCGCGGGTCATTATCTGTGTGCCTTCTGGGTCGACGGCGGTTGAACGGCGCGCCATTCAGGAATCGGCCGAAAGTGCAGGCGCGCGGAGTGTTTACCTGATCGAAGAACCCATGGCAGCAGCGATTGGCGCAGGCCTTCCTGTGACGGAACCAACGGGCTCGATGGTTGTCGATATTGGAGGTGGGACCACAGAAGTTGCCGTTTTGTCTTTGGGCGGTATCGTTTACTCCCGTTCCGTTCGTGTGGGAGGGGATAAGATGGATGAAGCGATTATTAGTTACATCCGTCGTAACCATAACCTTCTCATTGGTGAAGCCAGTGCGGAGCGTATTAAGAAAGGCATTGGATCGGCAATTCCGCCTGCGAAGGGCGAGGGGCGCACCATGGAAATTAAAGGGCGTGACCTTTTGCATGGGGTTCCTAAGGAAATTATCATTTCAGAAAAGCAAATTGCAGAAAGCCTTCATGAGCCGATGATGGCGATTGTGGAAGGTGTGAAGTTGGCGCTTGAGAATACGGCGCCTGAGCTTGCGGCGGATATTGTGGATCGTGGTATTGTGATGACGGGGGGAGGGTCTCTTTTGTCAAACATTGATGTTCTTTTACGAAATGTGACGGGCCTCCCGGTTATTGTTGCGGATGACGCTTTGTCCTGTGTGGCCCTTGGGACAGGGAAAGCACTTGATCTCATGGGGCATCATAAGAATGTCCTCATTACGGTTTAGGGGGCGGGAAGTGTGCCGTTTTTCATTCGTCACAAAGATCTAAAACCTGTTAAGCCCACGCCTAATCCTTATTCCTCTCGCTTGCCTTGGTGGCGGCAACATATGGGGCTTTGGCCCCTTTTATGCCTTCTGCTCTTGGGCGGCAGTTTTCAATTTTCTCCCCACTTTCATGCATTTGCGGAGCAGGTTTTTTTTGAGAAAGTGTCTTGGTTGGAAGGCGTTGTGGCGCGCCCTTTTCATGCGGTTGCCTCTCTTTTTGCGGAGGCTACGGCATTTCGTCAGGATATGGTTTCTTTACGCTCAGAAAATGAAGCCTTAAAGTGGAAAACGCAAGCTTTGAGCCGACTTCACGCTGAGAATGCTGCCTTGCGTCGCGCCCTTCATGTTCCGGATATTACGCCTTATCGCTCGATTGTTGTTCCCGTGCTTGCTACCCCATATGACGGACTCCATCATCTCTTTTTGGTGGGGAAAGGGAGTGCACAAGGTCTTATCAAAAATCAGGCCGTTATTGTGCCTGAGGGGGTCGTGGGACGGTTAGAGAAGGTGGGGCAGGAAGTTGCCCATGTGTTGCTGCTGAACGATCGGCGGTCAAGACTTCCTGTGATGACGGTGAGCTCGGAGCAAAAAGCGATTCTCGCAGGGGAGGGGGATGGGTTTCCTGTACTTGTGTATGTAAGCAATACACGCAACGTGAAACGGGGAGAACAGGTGGTGACTTCCGGTCTTGGCGGCATGTTTCCTGTGGGGCTTCCTGTGGGGATTGTTGAAGATGTTGTGAATGGAAAAATTCGGGTGAGGCCCTATGCCCCTTTTCAAAAACTTGACTGGGTCCATGTGCTGCAGCTCCCTGCGACAGGGGAGATCGGGCGTGCTTTAGAGGAGTGTCAGGGGTGAAGGTTTCCCAAGGTCTTCTCTCCTTTCTCGTGAAATGCCTCCCCACGGTGTGTATTGCTTTTCTGATCCTCTGTGGATGTTCGATGCAGATGGGGGGCGCGCCTCTTCTTCCTGTGCTTTATCTGATCCCTGTTTACTATTGGCTTGTTTTTCGGCCCACTTGGCTGCCGATCGTGAGTTTGCTGGGAATTGGATTTTTTTATGATGCCTTGATGGGAAGAGAGTTGGGCTTTTCGTCGGCGATCCTTCTCTTCAGCGCTTTAGGTCTTCCCTATGTGCGTGTTTTCATTACGCGTCATGTGTTTTATTTGATGTGGGGATTGTTTTGTGTGTATAGTCTCGTCGTCCTTTGCCTCTATGGACTGTCAGGGGGGATCCTTTTTCGATCGTGGATTTATGGCATTTCCTTGTATCCTCTGATCGCCTGGTGTCTCAGTCATTTTCATGTCCGATGTGACGCTTATGTCTGACAAAAGGAATGCTCAATTTTTATCGCGCATCTTTGTTATTGGCCTTTTGCAGGGGATATGCCTCCTCATTTTGGTGGGGCGGATGTATTATCTCCAGATTGTCCAAGGAAATTATTATCATCTTTTGGCAGAGGGGAACCGTGTGGCTACCCGGGCTCTGTTGCCTTCAAGGGGTGAGCTCTGTGATCGCCACGGCGTTCCTTTCGCTCAGAACACGACGACCTTCCGCCTTGTTTTTTTGATGGATAAGCGAGACAAGGTGGAAAAGACGCTGGAAGCTTTGTCGAAATTAATTGTTTTTTCAGATGAAGAAAAAGAAGAAGCACTTAAATCGACCCGTAAAAAACGGGGCCTTGATGCTGTTATTCTTAAAGAAAACCTTACCTGGGCGGAGGTCTCGACCATTGAGCTGCATGGCGCTGATTTGCCTGGCATTTCTGTTGAGGTTGGGGGAGTGCGTACCTATCCAGAGAAAAGTGTCGGGGCTCATGTGCTGGGATATGTTGCGGCTCCTTCTGAAGAAGAGCAGGAGGGGGATGAGGCTCTGGCCATTCCTGGAATGAAGGTGGGAAAGAATGGGCTGGAAAAACATTTTGAAAAGCGGTTGCGGGGGGTGCCCGGGTATAGTGCCTTTGAGGTGAATGCGCGCCGTAAAGTCGTGCGAGAGTTGGACCAAAAACCCAGTGCGCCGGGTCAGACGATCCGATTGACATTGGACGGAAATCTTCAGGCTTATGTTCAAGAGACCTTGGAAGCCCATCCCAGTGCGGCTGCCGTTGTGATGGATCTGCGCAATGGGGATATTCTCGCTCTTGCGTCGACCCCTTCTTTTGATCCGAATCTTTTTCCCCAAGGGATCAGCCATAAGGAATGGAATAAGCTCAGAGATAACGTTTATGTTCCGCTTACGAATAAAGCCCTTTCGGGTCGGTATCCTCCCGGATCCACGATTAAGCCGCTTGTGGCCTTGGCAGCGCTTCACGCGGGAGTGATTAATGCCAATACAACCGTTCATTGTCCGGGGTACATGTATGTGGGGACCCATAAATTTCATTGCATATGCAAGGAAGGGCACGGTCCTGTCAATGTTTCGCAAGCCCTTGCACGATCTTGTGATGTCTTTTTTTATGAGGTGGGAAAAAAGGTAGGGATTGATCGTCTTGCCGCAGTTTATCAAGATTTTGGTCTGGGGAGCGGAGGTCTCCCAGACTTTCCCTATCAAAAACGGGGTTTGGTGCCGACGAAAGCGTGGAAGCAGGAAAAGAAGGGCGAAAAATGGACCGTCAGCGATACGGTTCAAGCCAGCATTGGCCAGGGATATATGTTGGCAACGCCTCTTGAACTTGCGATTGTCATTGCCCGTCTTGTGGGAGGTACGCGCCTTATGCCACGGCTTGAGGGAATCCATGGGATGCTCTTTCCTCAGATGGACTATAAACGAGAGCATTTAGATCTTGTGTTGGGGGGCATGGGGGATGCTGCCAATATGCTAGGCGGGACGGCCTTCAGGTGGCGTATCCTTGATCCAGGATATGAAATGGGGGGGAAGACAGGGACCAGTCAGGTGCGGCGTATTACGCGCCAACAGCGGGCGCTGGGGCAAACGCGGACCTACCATTTGCCTTGGAAATATCGTGAACATGGTTTGTTTATGGCCTATGCACCGGTTCATGATCCACGCTATGTCGTTGCTGTTTTGATTGAGCATGCAGGGTCTTCAGGACCTGCGGTTCAAGTGGCACGGGATATTTTGCTTGAGGCGCAATTGATGGAAAAGGAAGCAGAGTTATGATTCTTAAATCTTTTTTTCAAAAAATGAAGCCTCTTAATTGGGGCATCGTCGGTCTCATTTTTGTGATTGCAGCCCTGGGGTGGGGGCTTCTTATTTCTGCAGCCGGGGGGGATATCTCCCCTTGGGCGTCTAAGCAGATTGTGCGATTTAGTATTGGTATCCTTATTATGGGAGGGGTGGCGCTGACGAATTTACGGTGGTGGCTCCAGTTTTCTTATATTTTTTACTGGATTTCCTTTGTGCTTTTGTGTGGTGTTGAGTGTATGGGCTTCATGGGCATGGGGGCAGAGCGGTGGATTGACCTCTATGTGATTCAACTGCAACCTTCTGAACTTATGAAAATTGCCCTTGTGATGGCGCTTGCGCGGTATTTCCATAGTCAATCACTTCCCCTGTCCCTCGCCAAAGTGTGGTTTCCAACCCTTCTCGTCCTCCTCCCTGTGTGTCTCGTGTTGCGCCAACCGGATTTAGGGACGGCAATGGTCCTTCTCCTGACAGGGGGCATGATGTTTTTCTTGGCAGGTGTTTCTTTGTGGTTTTTCGGCGTTGCTTTGATGGGGGCGGCTGCGAGTATCCCCCTTTTGTGGAATTTCCTCTATGACTACCAAAAAAATCGCATTCTGATTTTCTTTGACCCAGGGCAAGATGCCCTTGGGAAAGGATACCATATTAATCAATCAAAGATTGCTCTTGGATCTGGGGGATTATGGGGGAAGGGTTATATGCAAGGGACGCAAGCCTCCCTTGGGTTTTTACCGGAAAAGCAGACGGATTCCATTTTTACGCTTTTGTGTGAGGAATGGGGGTTTATGGGAGGGCTTTTCCTGATTGGCCTTTATGTGGTCCTTCTGATTGCTTGTTTTCGTATCATTCTTACGACTCAAAATGTGTTTGGGCGTTTTGTGGCCGCTGGCATCACGATCACCTTCTTCCTCTATGTCTTTATTAACATTGGTATGGTGATGGGCCTCTTGCCGGTTGTAGGTGTGCCTTTGCCCCTTGTGTCTTATGGGGGGACGGCCTTGCTGACGCTTCTCATGGGGTTTGGATTCTTGCTCAATGTGGGTGCGCACCGGACGGCAAAGCTGCCGCGATAACAGGAAGCAGAAAATAGGAATCAGGCAAAAAGCCCTTCCCGATTCCTGCCTCTTCAAAAGGCCACTCGCAAAATTTGAGCCCTCAAAAAATTTCTGTAAACTGAAGGCAGAACAGGAGGAAACTAAAATTTCCTGATTCCTGCTTTCTGATTCCTGAAACCCGGAGGATTATCTATGATTATCTATCGTCATGAAAAAGGCGCACCCCTTACATCTGAAGAAGTCGATGGCAATTTCCATGAGCTTGCAGCGCGTCTCAAGGCCCTTGAAGACCACCCTGGGATGGGAGAAGGGATTGGGAAGGTGCGTGTTCAAGGTCATCACATGACCCTCATTGGGACATTTGGAACAGATTTTGGGACGTTTTCTTTGCCCGTTCCCACCCTTGCTTTTCGGGGAGCTTGGCAACCTCAGACTCCTTATCGCAGGCTTGAGTTTGTGACGCATGCCTATGGGCTCTATGTTTGTGTGCACGATCACCAGAGCCAGACGTGGGAAGGGGAGAGGTGGCACGAGATGATAGCGCCGCCCCCACATTTATCTCCCCTTCTTTTATATGAAAAGGCTACCCTTCCGCCTCAGGCTCCTCTTGGAACACAAGCTCTTTTTCTGGATGAGAAGGGGGCGTCCTTGATCTTTTTTGAAGGAAAACGTTGGCATCGCCTTATCACAGGAGACCCCTTATGAATGCACAAGATCGCGATGTTTTAGCTCGCACCCTTTATGGGGAAGCGCGCGGGGAATATGCCCGCAGTGGGATTGCGGCTTTTATTGCCATTGGAAACGTGGTGATGAACCGGGTGCAGCGGGGAGGGTGGTATGGCCGCACGGTTGCGGAGGTGTGTTTGAAACCTCAGCAATTTTCTTGTTGGAATGAGGGGGATCCCAATCGATTCCTTCTCGACAAAGCGGATCTTGGCACCAATTCCCTCTTTCGCCTCATCACCACGGTGGTTGAAAATTTGGATTCTCAAAGGTGGCCCGACTTGACCGGTGGGTGCGACCATTACCATGCGGCTTCGTGTCATCCTTCTTGGGCCAAAGGACGCAATGTTCAAGTGCATCTTGGAAATCATCTTTTTTACCAGCTTGAAAAGAGGTTCTCATGACTTTTCCCTTGGTTGGTTTCGTCTCTGCGTTATCTGAATTTGCACCGATGATTGGGCGGTGGATCAACGGAGAGGAGGGGGCCAAGACAGCTCAAAAAGTTGCTCATATTGCTCAGACGGTGACAGGGGAGGGAGAGACGTCCAAAATTTTACAGGTGCTTCAATCAGATCCGCGCGTCCTTATCCAATTTCAACAAGAGATCCTCAAGCTGGATCAAGCGTTAGTGATGGAGGAATATAAAGATCGAGAAAGTGCCCGTCTGCGTGACATTGCCCTTGCTAATGCCGGACGCAGTAATTTTCGGGCAGATATTATGGTAATTGCGGCCGCCATGGGCCTGGTTTCTTGCCTGATGACAATTGCTCTGTATCGTAGCAGTCTTCCCGGAGAAGCCGTGGGGATTATTTCAACCGTGGCTGGTATTTTTGGATCCTGTCTTAAGGACGCCTATGCCTTTGAGTTTGGGTCCTCTCGCGGGAGTAAATTAAAGGATAGTCGGTTTTTTTTTGGGAAGTGAGAAAAATCACTCCTCTTTACGAAAAATTAAGATTGTCCGCGTATGCTCGGAGACAAGGCTATATGAGCCTTCTGTTGAAAGCCAGGAATGAAAAGGGCGATTGGGGAAGAACTCGTGAGCAGAAAGAAGATGTAACTAAATCTTAAACATGGAGAAAATGATGAAGAACATAACAACTTTACAAAAAATTCTAGGAGGAGCTTCACTCATTGCGGTTGCTCTTCTTACCACCACTACGCAAGTTAAAGCACAGGCAGATATAAGAGCAAGGGAAGAAGCGCTTTATAAAAAAGAACATGCTCAGGAGGCTTCTGGAACACCAGCATCTAATGCGACACCAGCATCTGATGCGACGCCAGCATCTACTGGAACGCCAGCATCTGCTGGGACACCAGAATCTACTGGAACGCCAGCGTCTACTCCTCCAGCACCGGCGGGTGAGACTGCTGCTGAAAAGACGGCTGATAAAGCTGATAAAAATCTTGTGAAAGCTCAAACGGCTGCTGATGCTGCTCATGCAAAGCTTGCGTCTGCTCAAACGGCTGCTACTTCTGCTGATGCAACGGCTACTTCTGCTGATGCAGCGGCTACTGCTAATCCTACTAACAAAGCTGATCAAAAGGCTAAGCAAAAGGCTGATAAAGCTAAGCAAAAGGCTGATAAAGCTCTTGCTAGCGCTAAAACTGCAGCTACTAAGGCTGATGAAAAGCTTGTGGCTGCTAAAGAGGCTGCTGCCAAGGCTGATAAAAAAGCTGGACGGACTCCTCACTAAAAAGATTGAAGCCGACCAAAAAGATGGACCAAGTGAGAATCTTTTCAAAAAGGTTCTCACTTGAGTCGCATATGCGAGTCTCATAGATACTGGGCTCACACACACAAAAGATTTTTACTTGAGAGAAGCTGAGAGTCCTGTTAGGATTCGTTTGTAAAAATTAATAATAAGAGGGCTATAATGCGCTTTCTCACACGTCTATCTCGCGTTTCTTTTTTCCCTCTTCGCACTCTTGGTTTTGCATCCACAGGTGCAAGCCCGATGATACTTTCCTGTTTGCTGTCTTGCCTGTGCGTCTTGTCCCCTGCGAGGGCTGATGCTCCTGCATCCGCAGCTCAGTCCGGGAAGGCACCTGCCGTTTCCTTACCTGTTGTTGCCCCGAAATCAGCTGTTACCCCGAAATCAACGGCGGCAAAACCTGCACAGCCAAAAAAACCTCAGGCTGTAACGTCAATGACAAATGCCGAAGCTGCGGCTACAGCTGCGGCTACAGCTGCTGCGGTTGCTAAAAAGGATGCAGAGGCAACAGAGGCTGCTGCCGCTGCTGCTGCAAAAGCTGCCGCTGCTGCAAAAGAAGCTGCAAAGCATGAGGCAGCTGTGGAAAAAGCGGAGAAAAAGTATCATGAGGCGCAATCAAAAGTGGACCTCATGCGTAAAAAACTTGAGGATACGACTGAGGAAAATAAAGCTCTCAAACAGGAAGTGAGAAAGGCCCAGATGATCTTTAAGAAGCATGGATTGTCTGTTTATGATATTTCTTCTCAACAAAGAGAAGCCTTTAAACTACCTCAAAAGCATGTCAGAGATCGACTGCGTCGCGAGAGAGAATCTCTGGAGAAGCTGGAGGAAAAACTTAAAATAGCTGCTGAAGAACTTGAAGACTTGACCCATCAGTCCGTTTCTTCTCTTGAACCCGTTGTGCCTGCAGAAGATGATAAGCAACCAGTGGATAAGCATCCTTCAGAGGGAGCGTCTGCTGACGCCAAGCCGGGCGCTGACAAATCTAACTCAGCTGCTGCCAAATCTAAGGATAAATCTCCTCCTCCTGCGGCTGCAGGCGCATAATGATTGTTGTAACGGGGGCGGCAGGCTTTATCGGATCAAATTTGGTCGCAAAGCTTGAAGAAAACGGCTTAGGGCCTCTTGTTGTCTGCGATACCCTCGGGTCTGACGAACGGTGGCAAAACCTCAAGCGTCGTGCCATTGTGGATCTCATTTCTCCTGAAGATTTAAAGCCTTTTCTTGAGCGGCATGGGCACGATGTTCAGATGATCTATCATTTGGGCGCCAATAGTTCGACCACGGAAACCAATGCTGACTTGATGATGTCGATGAATTTTAAATTCTCGATGATGTTGCTCGAGATGTGTCGGCAACAAGATATTCGATTGGTCTATGCGTCTTCAGCAGCGACCTATGGGGATGGCAGTGTGGGTTTTGATGATGCGTCTCCGCTTGCCAATCTTGTGCCTTTAAACGTGTATGGATGGAGTAAACATCTCTTTGACCGATGTGTTGAAGCTGCAGGCTCACGGGTGCCCCCTCAATGTACGGGTCTCAAATTTTTCAATGTTTATGGCCCCAACGAATACCATAAGGGGGATATGCAAAGTGTTGTGTCAAAGACATTTCGTCAGATTTCTCAAGGAGAGCCTGCGCGTTTGTTTAAATCTCATCGGGAAGGTTTTGAAGATGGGGGACAGCTGCGCGATTTCATCTGGGTCGGTGATTGTGTGGATACCATGATTTGGCTTTACCATCATCCTCAGGTGAGTGGTCTTTTTAACTTAGGCACAGGAAAAGCGCGTAGTTTTTATGATTTAGCGGTGGCGGTTTTTAAAGCTTTAGGCAAAGACCCTGTGATTGAGTTTGTGGATATGCCCCTTTCCTTACAACCGAAGTATCAATATTTTACGGAAGCTGTCATGACGCGTCTGCGTGGCACAGGATATGATGCGCCTTTCACGTCTCTTGAGGAAGGGGTGCGGCAGTATGTGCAGCAGTATCTTGTGAAGGCGGATCCTTATCGGTAGTTGAATATTTGTCATCCTCGGACTAGAAAAGGCTTGTTTTTTTCTTCAAAAAACAATGACTTTTCTTGATCCGAGGACCTGATTCATACTGTGATTGAGACGGTACTCGGGTCAAGAAATGCTGGAATTTTCTAAGAAGAAAATTAAGCATTTCTCCTGGCTACGCCAGCCGCGGCGAGAGCCCGAGCATGACAAGATATTATCCTAAAACACATTCGTCCGCGGGAATCCAGGGGGCGGCAAACGCCCTCCTTGCCCCCGCTTACCAAGCCAGGGCAGAAGATTTTTCTCACAGCGGGTTCTTTCACCACTTTTCCAGGAGAGTCCTTCCTCAAGGGTGAGAAATGTTGCATCTGACAGTCCCCCATCCTTGTAGCGCTGGAGGATCACGCCCCGGCCGCGGGTCATTTCGGGAATCTCCTCTATCTTGAAAATGAGGAGTTTTCTGTTTTTTCCGATGAGAGCAATGTGATCTCCCGTCACTTCTCGGCAAAGGGCGGCAGAGGTACCTTCCACCATTAAGATTTGCTTGCCTCCCCGTGTTTGAGCCACCAGGCCTGCACGGGAGGTTAAGAATCCTCGGCCCTCTCTTGAGGCGACTAAGACTTGTTTATCTTCGCCAAAGGGAGAGTGTGTCAGAAGAGAGACCACATCTTCGTCTGTGGCTAGGCTGATTGTGAGGCGCAAAGGATCGCCATGACCCCGCCCACCGGGGAGTTTATCCACATCCAGGGAATAGACGCGGCCTAGGGTTGTAAAGACAAGTAGTTTATCTGTTGTTTCAGCACGCAAGATAAAACGTTCTTGATCCCCGTCCTTGTACTTCATTTCATTTGCGGGCACAGTGTGTCCTTTAAGCACCCGGATCCAGCCTTTCTCGGAACAGACAATCGTGACCGGCTCCCGTTCTGCCATGGCTTGGAGAGGGATCTCAATCTCTTCGGGAGGGTCGGATAGAAGGGTACGGCGCTGGCTTTCAGTCCGGAATTGCTTTTGTAGTTTTTCTAATTCTTGAATAATCTTTTTTTGCTGGAGAGAGGGATTGTCGAGAAGCGCCAGCAGGCCTTCCTTTTCTGCCGTGAGGTTCGCGTGCTCAGTGCGAATTTCGATTTCTTCGAGTTTACGCAAAGAGCGTAGACGCATGTTGAGGATCGCTTCCGCTTGGTTTTCTGAAAGGCCCCACCGCTGTTGCATGAGGGGGCTGGGATTGTCTTCCTCACGAATCAGGCGAATCACTTCGTCGAGATTGAGATAGGCAATCAGGAATCCCTCAAGCATTTCCAGACGGTGATTGATCTTATCCAAGCGAAAGCGGGTGGTGCGGCTGAGAATATCGAGACGATGCTCATAAAAGGCTTCCAGCACTTGTTTGAGTGTCATGACCCCTGGGATGCTATTCTTATCGATCACATTCATGTTGAGGGGAATGCGCACTTCGAGATCGGTGAGGCGGAAGAGGGATTCCATGAGGACAGTGGGGTCAATGGTGCGAGATTTGGGCTCCAAAACGAGGCGAATTGTATCTGCCGATTCTTCGCGCAGATCCCCTAACAGGGGAAGTTTTTTGTCATCGAGGAGATCAGCTATCTTTTCAATTAGTTTTGATTTGGGAACCTGATAAGGGATTTCGGTGATGACGATTTGATATTGTCCATTGGTTTTCTTCTCTACTTCCCATTTGGCGCGCAAGCGAAAGCTGCCTCGGCCTGTCTCATAAGCCTTGAGGATGGACTCACGGGATTCCACCAAAATGCCGCCTGTCGGGAAATCGGGGCCAGGGATGTAGTGTGCCAGCTCTTCAGTGGACAGCTGGGGTTTGCGGATCAGAGCAATGAGGCCTGTGCAGACTTCTTCAAAATTGTGGGGGGGGATGGAGGTGGCCATTCCAACTGCAATGCCGGAGGCGCCATTGATGAGGAGGTTTGGAAAGCTTGCGGGCATGACAAGAGGTTCGGCGTTTTCCCCATCGTAGGTGTTCCTGAAGTCAACGGCATTTTGCTCGAGTCCTTCCATGAGAGCCATTGCTGCGGGGGTGAGGCGCGCTTCTGTGTAGCGTCGTGCAGCCGCTGGATCCCCATCGATGCTCCCAAAATTTCCCTGGCCATCCACAAGGGGCAGGCGCATCGAAAAATCCTGAGCAAGGCGGACCAGCGCGTCATAGGCTGCATCTTCCCCATGAGGATGGAATTTTCCTGTTACATCGCCCACAACGCGAGCGCACTTTTTGTACCCTGTTTTTGGGCTTAAATTCAGCTCCTGCATCGCATATAAGATACGGCGATGGACAGGCTTTAACCCATCGCGTACATCAGGGAGCGAGCGCTGTATAATGGTCGAGAGCGCATAGGAAAGATAGCGTTCCCCGAGCGCTTCCACTAATTTTACATCCCGGACGGCCATGAGATTCCCTTTATGATTATGTATGATTAGGCGATAGCAGATTTTGGATCTTTCGGCTAGAGTTGATCGTGAGGCACCAATGGTTAAAAAATTATTGCCTGGATCTTGCTATCTCATTAATGACGTGCTATATGAAACTTGTATATTTTGTAATGGTTAAAAAGGGATAAGAAAATGGTAAGATATTTAGCAATTTCCTTTCTGTCCGCGAGTGTTATGTTCGTGGCTTTTTCTGCCCATGCAGATTTTAGCGATATGGGTGGGTGTCGGGTCGTGCATCGTCCCCTTAACCACGCAGAGGTTAAGGAGCTCAATGATGAGGCCGAGCGGTTGTCTCAAGCCGAAGAGGCGTCTGATAGCGAGTCATCGGATCGCTGATAAGACGGCAAAAAGCATAATTGAGATAAATTTTCTCTTTACGTCCTCTGTTTCTCTCTTTTAGATCAGTCCTAAAACGCTTTGCGCCCAAGAAATTCCAGTCTATGAGGAGATTTTCCCTCCTCTCTCTTGATCTTTTTACACTCCTGGCATCGCCCCTTCTTGTAAGTGAACGGGGCTTTTTTTAAATGGGGAATTGGGTCTGGAGTTGGGATGATGCGTGGCGAAGAAGCACAAGATACGACAGGCTTGAGCCCGTGGAGTTTCACACAAGACTGTGTGGGAACGACGTCCTCACTCTTTTCTCTGAGCGTTATCCTAAATATTTTCTCTCTTTACTCTGTTAATGCTTGCATTTTTGTTTGTGCGCTTCTATATAAGAACATATTGATTTGTATTCATTACATAAGGAAAAGAGCGATATGATGAAGTCACGGTTAGATTTTCCGAAGCAGATTTGGGTCCATCTTATTCGTCCCTATTGGACGTCCCATGAAAAATGGAGCGCTTGTGGGTTGCTGGGAGGGTACCTGATTTTGATGGGGATTTTTATTGCCGTCTCTGTTCAGCTTAACTACTGGCACAATGATTTCTATACGGCCCTGCAAAAGTTAGATATAAACGCCTTTTTTAAGTTGCTCGGTATTTTCTTGGGGTGGGCGTTTCTGTCGATTATCGTCTTTATCACCAAGAATTATCTCCTCCAAACATTGGAAGTTCGCTGGCGGTCATGGATGACGCGGCATTCTCTTGAAACATGGATGAAGAACAGGCGGTATTATGCGTTGCAACTGCAGGGAAATGGATCGGACAACCCGGATCAACGGATCTCGGATGATATCAGTTCATTCATTAATATCTCTCTTTCGATGATGCTTGGTCTTTTTCAACAAGTGATTACTCTGATCTCCTTCTTTGGTATTTTGTGGTCCCTTTCCGGGACGCTTCGTTTCTCTCTCGGCGGTGTTCTGATTTCAATTCCAGGATATATGTGTTGGGGTGCGATTCTTTATGCGGTTGCGGGAACCTTTCTGAGCTTTTACTTTGGAAGGGGGCTCACAAAACTGAGTTATGAGCATGAAAAAAGGGAGGCTAACTTTCGGTATAGTCTTATTCGTTTTCGCGATAACTCAGAAGGGATTGCTTTTTATCAAGGAGAGAAGCGGGAACAGGGTATTTTCCAGGACCGGTTTCAGCAGATTAATCAAAATGCTTATGCGGTTATCAAGCAGATGCTCGTGATGAACTCATGGGGGTCGTTTTATGGACAGTGGCAAGCTCTCTTGCCTGCTCTTCTTGCAGCGCCTCGGTTTTTTGCGAAAGAAGTGACGTTTGGATCTTTGATGCAAATTTTCTCTGCCTTTAAACAAGTGAGTGACTCCCTTTCCTTCATTATCACGAACTATGTGGGGATCACGGCTTGGCGGGCCACAACCGTCCGGTTGCTGGAGTTCACCATGAGCTTGAGTGGTGAATTGCCCCCTGCCACCCTTGCCCATGTGCGCCATTGGGAAGATGGACTTGAAGTGATGTGTGATCATCTTTCCCTACCTCATGGGGGACGTTTGCAGGAGAATATTCGCTTAAGTGTGGCGCCTGGAGATCATACCTTGATTTCAGGCCCTACGGGAACGGGGAAGAGCACCTTAGCGCGGGCGATTGCAGGCTTGTGGCCTTACGGGAAGGGTGAGATTCGGATTCCTGCGGGTGACTTTTTGTTCTTGCCCCAAAAACCCTACCTTCCTTTGGGGAGTCTCAAGGAAGTTCTCCTGTACCCGAAGTCGGAGGCTTCTTTGGAAGAGCTTTGCGATGGATTGGATGCGGTGGGGCTTGGTTCTTTCAAGCCACGGCTTGGGGAAGTGAATGATTGGGCGCGTGTTCTCTCGTTGGGTGAGCAACAGCGGGTTGCGATTCTGCGAGCTCTTTTGGCAAAGCCCCACTGGCTTGTGATGGATGAGGCGACCTCTGCCATGGATGAGGCGTCGGAGGCGCATCTCTATGGGCTTTTGAAGCAGACCTTGCCAGAGACAACATTGGTGTCGATTGGTCACCGGGAGAGCCTCAAGACGCTTCACGTACAGGAGATGCGTCTTGGGGTGGTGGCAGAGAAAGCGGCCGTTTTCGGTGTAGCAGTATAGCGGTGGAGCGGTTAGTCAGAAAAGTAATACAAGAGAAAAGAAGATATTGACTGGTCTTTTTTCACTTGTTCTCTTCTCACCGCTACACCGCTACACCGCTACACCGCTACACCGCTACACCGCTACACCGCTACACCGCTACACCGCTACACTTTTTCCTTTGATCCCCCACACCGCCAATCCTGTCGTACACAGCGCAAATCCTGTCCCAATAACCATGTTCAGGGAGAGGCCATGCACAAAGGCCTCATTCACCCAAGTGAGGAGCTGAGGGACTTGGTCGACAGGGAAGTCTTTCAGTTGGGCGGCTGAGTGCTCCACTTGTGAGATAATGTTGACAAGATCTTGGTGTTGGGAGGCGGACAGATTCAGGGTTTGCGTGTGCGCCAATAGATCGTGTTTTCCAAAAAAGACCACAAGGGTTGTGCTGAGGATAACGCTGAACGTATTGCCCAACATCATCAGCATGGTGTAGAGGCCCGAGGCCACATTTAGGTCTTCCGAGGGAATGGGACGCATCATGGCTGTGTTGCAGGCAGGAAAATAGGTTCCGAGTCCGATACCTGCGAAAAAGAGGCATGTGCATACATAAGTCAAAGAGGAATCCGTCTTTAAAAAAACCATGAGAATGTTTGCGAGCAATATTGCGAGGCCTGCAAAAATCATGGGCGCTTTGATATCCCAAATATCAATCATCTTGCCGCCAATGAGGGACAGAAGTCCCATGGTGATGGTCATGGCCACGAAGATGAGTCCTGTTTCGTAGCTGGAATAACCGAGTGTATTTTGGAGATAAAGCGCCATGAGGACGATAATCATGGAAAAGTTCATGGCCATGAAAAATTCGCCGAAAGTTGCGGCCATATAGGGTTTGTTGCAAAAAAGGTAGGGGGGGATCATGCGGACGGTCTGTTTTTTGTCTTGTTGCCAGTAGAGAGTCATTAAGAGGCCGCCTGCGCCTAAGAAGCTTAAAACCACGGAATCTGTGAGCCCCAGTGTTTCAATTTGACTGAGACCATAGACAAAGGAACAAAGGCCGCTGGCGAGGAGGGCGGTGCCTTTCAAGTCTAATTTTTGAACGTTCTTGGCAATGACATCTTTGGGAGCGAAACGCAAAAGAATTCCAATGACCAGGAGACTTAAAGGGACGTTGATATAAAAAATGCCGCGCCAGCTCCATTCTTCAATCATGAAGCCGCCAAGGGTTGGGCCTGCGGCTAAGCCAAAGCCTGCGAAGGAGGTGACGATGCCCATGGCAAGGCCCTGCTTTTTGGGAGGGGCGAAGGTGAAAATACAGGCCCAGGCAGGGGCGGAAAAGACAGCAGCACCGACGCCTTGTAGGATACGTCCTCCAATGAGGGCAGGAAGAGAGTCCCCGAACCCTGTGAGGCAAGAGCCTGCCATGAAGCCGATTAAGCCGAGTACAAGCGTGTTTCGTTTTCCATAAATATCGGCAAGGCGGCCTGCTGGAATGACGAAGGCGGCCCATACCAAGACATAGCTGCTGATTAGCCATTGCAGATCGATCAGGTCGCCGCCGATTTCTTCTGAGATTGGCACAAGGGTGAGGTTGACGGCTGTATAGTCAATGTTTGTGAGGAAGAACAAGACGCCAATGGCTGCAATCACGCACCACGCGTGGAAATAATTTGTTTCTTGTGTCATGAGGGGGACCTCTTCGCATAAATTTTCGTTATTAAGCCTTATTTTCCATCAAAGGTAAAGTAGGTATGGGGAAAGGGCTCATCCTTGAGCCCGAAGTGCTTTTTTGTTGACTTTTTATCTTTATTTTAGGAAAATGCGGCCTATGTTGTGGGCACGACTCAAATCTTATTTTACGAAATACTTGGCGGTGCCCCTGCAATTTCAGGAGCTCAGGCGCGTGTGGGTACTGTGTTTCCTGAATATGGGGGTCATCCTCCTTCTCGGTGGTGTGATGGTCGGCCTTTCAGGCAACACGGCCTATCTTCTTCTGACAGTCATCATGTTGTGTGGGGCGGGGAGCATGATCGTCTTTCTGCTCATGGCCCTTGAGAAGCTCAAAACGACGACGACGACTCAACAATTTTCCGTGACAGCTTATGAGAAAGCGCCGCTTGCGCTTGTGATGGTGACGCCCGATCTCCAGTTCTTTTGTAAAAATCAACAAGCGCGAGAAACCTGTTGGTGGCTTGGGAATTTGCCTGCCGCCCTTAGGGATAAGGGCAGTCAAACGGCCCTTGAGCGCCTTTTCAAGAGTGTTCAGCAGAAGACGTCTGCGACGGTGTCTCTCTCCCTTCGTTCATCGGAAGGGGAGGAGGTGTGGCAGATTCACACGACGCCTGTGGAGGAGGGCGCGGTGTGGTCTTGTTCTCAGAAGGGAGTTTCCGAAACCGCAAAGGAGACGTCTCAAACAGAGATTATGACAGTCCTTTTTGAGCAATCCCCGGAGGGTGTTTTCTCTCTGAATGAAAAAGGGATTGTGGTCTTTTGTAATACAAAATTTGCTGAATGGTTAGGGTATGCGCCTGCAGAGGTGGTCGGTCTCCCCTTTTCAAAACTTCTTTTAAACCCGAGGCCTAAGGAGATCTCGCGTCCTTTTGATATTCAAGGGCGGTGCGAATTAATGACGGCCACCTCAAGAGGGAAGACGGTTTATCTTGATCAAGTTGTGCTTCCTCATGGGGGAGGATTTCTGACCCATTCGGTGGCTTCTGAGGGGGTGAGTCAGGGGGACTTGAAGAAGAGTTTTGCTTTATTGCCCTTTCCTGCCGCTTACCTTGATGTCAACGGCATGATCCAAGATATGAACCCCCTCTTGCGGGATCGGCTGTGGCCGAAAGAAAAGGTGCCTGAGGAGGCCTGCTTCCTTGACTATATTGCGGATTTTCAGCGGGAGGATGTGGAGGGACTTCTGCAATCCCTTGCAAAAGGAAATGAAAAAGGGGTGGCTCTTGATCTCCAGCTGAGCGATGGGAAAGAGTCGGTTGTGTCCGCCTACCTTGCGCCGCTGTCCCTTAAGGGGGGCCAAGGGTTCTTCCTTCAATTTCATGAGGTGACGGGAAATACACCTTATGAAAACCAACTGAGTCAATCGCAGAAAATGCAGGCAGTGGGCCAGCTGGCGGGCGGGATTGCCCATGACTTTAATAATCTGCTGACGGCCATGATTGGCTTTTGTGATCTCTTGCTTTTGCGCCATACGCCGGGGGATCAGTCCTTTACGGATGTGATGCAGATTAAGCAGAATGCCAATCGGGCGGCGAACCTTGTGCGCCAGTTATTGGCGTTTTCCCGTCAGCAAAAGTTAAAGCCTAAGATTATGGATGTCACAGAGACGATCACGGAGCTCTCCGCCTTTTTGCGTCGATTGTTGGGCGCCACGGTTGAACTCAAAATAAAGCATGCGCGAGATTTAGGGTTGATTCTGGTGGATCAGGGCCAATTTGAGCAAGTGATTACGAATCTGGTGGTGAATGCGCGGGATGCATTAGAAGGGGCGGGGGGCGTGATTACCCTGACAACCCAGAATCGTGACTTTAAGAAAGCCAAACGATATGGGCATGATGTGATTCCGGCGGGATCATATGTCCTGGTGGAGGTTGAGGATGAGGGAACGGGGATTTCCCCTGAAATTATTGACCGCATTTTTGATCCCTTCTTTTCCACAAAAGAAGTGGGCTCCGGGACGGGACTTGGCCTTTCGACAGTTTACGGAATTGTGAAGCAAACAGGGGGCTTTATTCATGTGGAATCAACGGTGGGGCAGGGCACGGTGTTTAGTATCTTCTTTCCCACCTATGGGGGCAAGCTTGAGGATGTCAAACACGCTGATCCGCGTCCCAAAGAAGTCGCGCCTCCTCATGATCTCACAGGATCTCACACGATTTTGTTAGTGGAAGATGAGGATGCGGTACGACTCTTTAGTGCGCGGGCGTTGCGCAGTAAGGGCTACACGGTGATTGAAGCCATTAATGGTGTGGAGGCCCTTGAAGTGATGCAAGCGAAACGGGATAAAATTGATCTCGTAATTTCGGATGTGGTGATGCCCCACATGGATGGGCCTGTTTTTGTGAATGAGATGAATAAGCTCGGGGATCCGCCTAAGGTTCTGTTTATTTCGGGCTACACAGAGGATGCTTTTTCGGAGCATTTTGAAAATGAGGAAGAAATTCATTTTCTGTCCAAACCTTTTAGCCTCAGTGATTTGGCTGTGCAGGTGAAGGCGATTCTGGGGTAGGCCAGGAGTCAGGAGTCAGGAGTCAGGAGACAGGAAACGGGAAGATTATCCTGACTCCTGACTCCTGAAACGGCCATTCGACACATTTGATCCCTTAAAAATTTTCTGTAAGCTGTGGGGAGAAGAGGGACCCTCAGTGTCATCCCCGACTTAGACCTTCTTAATCCCCGCTTGCGGGGATCTAGAAGGTCTTGATCGGGGACCCAGAGCAACGTGAAAACTCTTTCATACCTTGGCTCCTGGGTCCCGGGTCAAGTTCCTCTAAGCCTCCGACAAGTCAGGGCTAAGAGGAACTAAGCCCGGGATGACACCCTCGTGGATGTCTAGACTTAATTCAAAAACGCTCTAATCACTACAAACGGAGTTTGCCCATGAAAAAATGGATGGATCGTCTACGCCAAACGAAGGCCAGTGCAACGGCTCCCCTGTTTATGACAACAGGCGGGAGCCAACCCATTTGGACGCCGCGCCAATATGATACGCTGGCGGAGGAGGGGTATCAGAAAAACATTGTTGTTTATCGGTGTGTTTCCCTGATTTCCCGAGGGGTTGCGAGTGTTCCTTGGCAACTTTATGAGAAGGATCGGCTCCTGACGCGCCACCCTTTGTTGCAGCTTCTCCAAAATCCGAATCCACAGCAGGGATTGCCACGGTTTATGGAAGCACTCATCTCCTATCTTCTTCTAGCGGGGAATGTGTATATTGAAGCGGTAATGGCGGAGGGGGAGCCTTTCGAGTTGTACCTCTTGCGTCCGGATCGCGTGCGGGTTGTGCCCGGGAGGACAGGGATTCCGGAGGCTTATGAATACACGCTGAATGGACGGTCTGTGCGGATCCCTGTGGACCCTCTCAATGGAAAGTCACGGCTTCTTCACTTGCGGACTTTTCACCCCCTTCATGATTGGTATGGAATGAGTCCCATTGAGGCGGCAGCGCACGCCATTGATCAACATAATGCGGTTGCAGGACATAATTTATCTCTCCTGCAAAATGGGGGACGGCCCACAGGCGCTTTGGAGGTGAAGTTGCCCTACGGGACACAGCTTACGGAAGAGCAGCGCGCGCGGTTGCGCAAGGAGCTGCAGGATACCTATGAAGGGGCGCGGAATGCGGGACGGGTGATGCTTTTGGAGGGAGACTTCGTCTGGAAAGAAATGGGTCTTTCCCTAAAGGATTTGGATTTTATCGAGGGGAAAAATTTATCGGCGCGAGAGATTGCACAAGTTTATGGGGTGCCACCCATGCTTGTGGGAGTGCCGGGCGATGCCACTTTTGCGAATTACAAGGAAGCGCGGTATCACCTTTGGGAGGATACAATTCTGCCACATCTTGAGATGATTAAGAATGAGCTGACTCACTGGCTTACACCTTTTTTTGGGAGCCATTTAAGGTTGGATTATGATACAGAGTCGATTTCAGCTTTAGCGCCGAAGCGGGAGGCCTTGTGGGGAAAAATTGCAAATGCAAGCTTTCTGACCTGTAATGAAAAGCGGGCCCTTGTGGGATACCCGCCTCTTGGGCAGGAGTCAGGGGACAGGATCGAGGAGTCAGGGTTACTTTCCTGACACCTGTCACCTGATCCCTGTCACCTGTTACATTACATGCCGCAAGGTGTTGGGCATACAACTTGTTCAACGCAGCACTTGTTCAAGCCGCCGTCAAAGATGCCGCGGTTTGCTGGGCAGCATGTTGGCATGCAAGGGCATTCCATTGGGCAAGCGCAAGAGTTGCATCCAGTTGATGCGACGCCAGCCATTGGGGCAAAACGAATAAGATTCTGTTGGCTTTCAAGACCAACAGCAGCTTGTGCATTTGCGCCAAAAGTTACTGCAGCCATAAGAGCTGCAAAAGCGAGTGTATTTTTCATTGTCGTTCTCCTTTGTGTGTACATGTTATTTGTTTTTTTTCTTATTGTTGATCTCAGTATATCCATGAATTCATAATATTTTATTAACAGCGCCATTTTTCTTGTTTTTTTTTAGAGTTCTCGGAACTTTTTTTGAGAAAGGATCTTAAAATGATGACACAACACCCATCCTTAGTAACGGCCAGAAACCCTATGATTTCTGGGTATGCGAGCGTTTTTAGAGTGGTGGATCGGCAGAATGATGCCATCGCCCCGGGGGCCTTTTCAAAAACCTTGAGCGCCTGGCGACGCTTTGGGAAATGGCCGCCTTTATTGTGGCAACATGATCCGAAAACGCCGATTGGGATATGGACGCATCTCCATGAAGATGAAACGGGCCTTTATGGGGAAGGTAAATTGGCTTTAGGTGTTCGCAGGGCAGATGAAGCCTCTATTTTGCTGAAGGAAGGAATGATTGATCATCTTTCCATTGGATTTCGCACCCTTAAGGCTACCCGCGATCCAAAGACACATGCTCGTCTGTTGTTGGATATTGATCTTCTGGAGATTTCTTTGGTGACGTTCGGGGCGAACAGTCGTGCTGTCGCACGCGCAGTATAGCGGTGGAGCAGTTAGTCGGAAAAGTAAGAAATAAGAGGAGAAAAGATATTGACATATCTTTTTGTACTCTATTTCCTGCCGCTACACTCCGCCTTCGCCAAGGCTTCGGCGTGATCACGCCATAGCGACTTCGTCGCGACGGCGGACGCTACACCGTAAGAAGTCCTCTGCCTGCAAGCTCGCCCCTCCAATTAGGAGCCCATTGACGGAGGGGAGAGCGAGGATGTCGGGTGCATTGGATGGGGTGACGGAGCCTCCATAAAGGAGGGGAACGGTGTCATCTTTCAGCTCAGCTCTGATGAAGGCAAGCACTTCTTCGATTTCATCGAGGGTTGGGGTGAGGCCTGTTCCAATCGCCCATAGGGGTTCATAGGCAATGAGAAGGCCCTGCAGATCTTCTCCGGCCACTTCAGCGCTAAGTTGCTCTGCAATGGCGGATAAAGCATGACCGCTCTTGCGGTGTGCAAGGCTTTCTCCCATACAGAGAACGGGGTGGAGGCCTTTCTCACGGGCGGCTTTCCATTTTTGACGAATGAGTTCACTGGTTTCTTGATGATGTTGGCGGCGTTCACTATGGCCAATGAGCACATACGTGCATCCAATATCGGCAAGTTGGGCGGCACTCACATCGCCCGTAAAAGCCCCTTTGGATTCTGCGCTACAATTTTGGGCGCCGATTTGGACGGAAGTCCCTTTGAATTCCTCGATGAGGGGCAGAAGATACGGAAAAGAAGGGCAGAGGATCAGGGTGGACGTAGATTCGTTAAGATGCTCTTTCAAGTCCGCAGCAAACTGGTGCGCGTGCGCAAGGGAGCCGTTCATTTTCCAGTTGCCAATGATGAAGGGGGGTGTAGCGGTGGAGCGGTGGAGCAGTGGAGCAGTTATATCTTTTTTTTCGGACATCGTTAGGGCCTATATAATAAAAGTGTGTTGACAGTCATTTTGTAAATGGTTCCTTTCCGCTCCACTCCGCCTCTCGCCACGGCGAAGCCTTTGGCGTAGCCGGGTCGTCGCGACGGCGGACGCTCCACTGCTCCACTAAATCTAGATATCTTTAGATATCTAGATTTCTCACCTTCACCGCGTTCTCTTGGATAAACTCACGGCGGGGTTCGACAACGTCCCCCATGAGGGTGGAGAAGAGGGCAGAGGCCTCATTGGCGTGTTCAAGCTTCACCTGGAGGAGGGTGCGCACCTCGGGATCGAGCGTCGTTTCCCAGAGCTGTTCGGCATTCATTTCTCCCAACCCTTTATAGCGTTGGATGGTGACGCCTTTTTCGCCTCGATCCCGGACAAGGTTGAGGAGGGCAAGAGGGCCTGTGATGGGGATGATGGCATCCTTGGCTCTAAAGGTTGGCTGGCCCGCAAAAACAGTACAGAGGGTTTCTTTGAGGCGATCCAATTGACAGACCTCAGCCGTATTTAAGAGGGAGTGACGGATGTGGTACACTTCTTCTACCCCTTGGAGGGTGCGACGTACGGAAAGGGTGTGGGCCTCATCCACCGTTCCTTCCCATTTCTTTTCTCCCTCAAGGGCAATGAGGTTGAGGCGTTCAATGAAGTTGTTTTTCCAGGCTTCTTGGTTTTGTGGAAAATCGATACTACTCAAGATTCCCACAACGGCTGCTTGTTCTAGGATATAAGAAGATCCCACAAGTTTCGAGGGGATCTCGATCATTTCTTCAACTTGTAAGCACATCTCTAATATCTGGCGCAGCTCCGTTCCTGCGAGTTGGCTGCCATTTGCAAGGGTGAGGGATGCGCCCTCAAGACCGCCTTCGATGAGATATTGGGTTTTCGCTTCCTCATCCTTTAAGTACAGCATGGAGTTTCCGCGCTTTGCTTTAAAGAGGGGAGGGCGGGCGATATAGAGGTACCCGCGATCAATGACCTCAGGCATTTGGCGATAGAAGAAAGTCAGGAGTAGGGTGCGGATGTGGCTGCCATCGACGTCAGCGTCGGTCATGAGAATAATCTTGTGGTAGCGAGCCTTTTCAATGTTGAAGTCGTCGCGGCCGATTCCCATGCCAAGGGCTGTGATGAGGGTTCCAATTTGCTCAGAGTTAAGCATTTTATCGAAGCGGGCGCGCTCCACGTTAAGGACCTTACCGCGAAGCGGGAGGATCGCTTGATATTTCCGTTGTCGGCCTTGTTTGGCCGTGCCCCCTGCGCCGTCACCCTCAACGATAAAAATCTCACTTTTTGCGGGGTCACGCTCTTGGCAATCGGCGAGTTTTCCGGGAAGGGAGGCGATATCCAGGGCCCCTTTGCGGCGGGTGAGGTCACGGGCCTTTCGGGCGGCTTCGCGGGCAAGGGCTGCTTCCATCACGCGCTCGATGATCTTTTTTGCGTCTGCCGGATGTTCTTCGAGCCATTGCTGGAATTTATCGCCAATGACGGTTTCCACAACAGGACGGACCTCAGAAGAGACGAGCTTGTCCTTTGTTTGGGAGGAAAACTTGGGGTCGGGCACTTTGACAGAGAGAACACAGGTGAGTCCCTCTCGCATATCCTCGCCTGTAAGAGCGAGTTTATCTTTGCGCCCTAAAGCTGCCACATAGCCATTGATGGCGCGTGTGAGGGAGGCGCGAAAGCCCGCCAAGTGGGTGCCGCCATCCCGCTGAGGAATGTTGTTGGTAAAACACAGGGTTGATTCGTGGTAGCTATCGGTCCATTCCATGGCGAGTTCGACAACGATGCCCTCTTTCTCGCCGTGGATCGTAATAGGGGGCGTATGGAGGACGGTTTTGCTGCGATCGAGGTAGGTGACGAAAGCACTGACGCCGCCCTCATAATGCATGACGACTTCTTGGGGTTCCACATGGCGGTCGTCGCGCAAAACAAGCGTCACCCCTGAGTTCAAGAAGGCGAGTTCGCGCAGGCGATGTTCAAGGGTGGCAAAGTCAAAGACGGTTTTTGTGAAGGTTTCTTTGGAGGGCAAAAAAGTGACATGGGTTCCTGTTTTTCCTTCACTGTCGCCCACAACTTCAAGGCGTCCATCCGCATCACCATGGGTGAAGCTCATGTGATGTTTTTTGCCATAGGAATAAATGGTGAGGTGGAGTTTTTCAGAAAGCGCATTCACAACAGACACGCCCACGCCGTGAAGACCGCCTGAGACCTTATAAGAATCCTGGTCAAATTTACCGCCCGCATGGAGCTGGGTCATGATGACTTCAGCAGCGGACACGCCTTCTTCCTCGTGAATGCCCACAGGGATGCCGCGACCGTTATCGGTCACCGTTACGGATCCGTCTGCATTCAAGGTGACTTCAACCCGGTCACAGTGACCCGCCAGCGCTTCGTCAATGGCGTTGTCCACCACCTCATAGACCATATGGTGGAGGCCCGACCCATCGTCCGTGTCCCCAATGTACATGCCGGGGCGCTTGCGGACTGCATCCAGGCCACGAAGGACCTTAATCGAGTGGGCGCCATAGGTTGAGGAATCGGTGGAATCGGTCATGAGGGTCCCTTCAGGGTGGTTAAATGTATGGGTTCTTTTATACCCTATTTATGGGAAAATCCTAGGGGGTATGTTTTGCACTTACGTGTCATCCCTGCGACCCAGGCGAAGCCTCCGGCGTAGCCTGGGTCGCAGGGGTGGCAGATCTTTTCTTTTTCTCCTTGCAAAAGAAAAGATAGTCGTGTAAATTTTCTTTTGAGAGTTGCAAAAGAAAAGATAGGAGGGCATCATGAACAGGCGTCTGGGGACATATATTACGCAGACCGTTATTGGCGAGCCTTATAAGGCCTATGTGCCGGCCCCCTTGCCTCCTGACCCGTCGCTTGAGTTGGAGACGTTTTATCCGGCCCTTGAAAAAGCCACCCGCGCCTTGGCGGAGCTGAAGAGTGTGACCCAGATTATCCCTAATACGGCGCTGTTTGTCTATATGTATGTTCGGAAAGAGGCCTTGTTATCCTCTCAAATTGAAGGGACGCAGAGCTCTTTCTCTGACCTTATTCTCTTTGAGAATCACCAAAAACCAGAGATCGCCCTCGACGATGTGGAGGAAGTTTCCAACTATGTGAAGGCGATTGACTATGGGCTGACTCGTCTTAAAGAAGGGTTTCCCCTTTCTTTGCGTTTGTTGCGAGAAATTCATGGGATCTTGCTTTCAGGCAGTCGGGGGGGCAGCAAGCTGCCCGGGGAATTTCGGACCTCGCAAAATTGGATTGGCGGAACGCGTCCAGGTACGGCTTTGTTTGTGCCGCCTCCTCCCAAAGAGATGATGGACTGCCTTGGGAATTTCGAGCTTTTCCTCCATGAGGAAACGTTTCCTGTTCTGATTCAGGCAGGCCTTGCCCACTTGCAATTTGAAACCATTCACCCCTTCCTCGACGGGAATGGGCGCTTGGGGCGGCTTTTGATTATCCTTTTGTTGTGCAACGGTGGCTTGCTGGAGGCGCCGGTGCTGTACGTAAGTCTGTATCTTAAGCAACACCGCAGCGTTTATTACCAGCTGCTGCAGGAGGTGCGGGAACAAGGGGATTGGGAGAAGTGGTTGGTGTTCTTCTTGGAAGGGGTCACAGCCTCCGCAACCCAAGCGTTGGAGACGGCGGGCAAGATCAATCGCTTGTTTCAGGAAGATGAAGCGCAGTTGGAGACCCTGGGCCGCGCCCGCTTTTCCTGCTTAGAGACCTTAAATTACTTAAAAAAGTTACCCCAAGTGTCGGTTCAAATCGTGAGTTCAGCGTTGGGTATGACCGAGCCCACAGCTCGAAGTGCCCTCAATCACCTTGTCGATCTTAGAATTGTGGAAGAGACGAGTGGGAAGGGTAAGGATAAGGTCTATGTGTACCGTAAGTATCTGGACTTGTTAGAAGAGGGGACGGAACCTTTGGGGGTGTAGCAGTTAGTCGGAAAAGTAAGAAATAAGAGGAAAAATGATGTTGACGGGTCTTTTTTATACCCTGTTTCCTTCCGCTCCACCCCTACACCGCCATCCCTCTCGGCCGTTGAAAGATGAAAAAGCTCTTATAGAAAAAGAAAAAAGTTAGCAAGCTTACTCCTGTAATGACGACAATGGGGGTGTGGTGGATCTGGTAAGCGGTGCTGAGGTATCCTGAGAGAGACGGGGCGAGGCTGCCCACGGAAAGGCCTAGGGAGAAGAAGGTGTTGATATAACGGCTGCGGCAATGGGCGGGGAGGAGCTTGTTCATCAGCACATGAATGGGCGCGCCAAAAATGGAGTTGCTCAACCAACAAAAATATCTCCTTGAGTTGGCGCTTGATCCTAGCGCCCCCTGAGGTGGCCCACTATGTGTGCGCCCACGAAGTCGCCCATATCCTCCACATGAACCACAGCCCCGCCTTTTGGAAAGTGGTCGAAAGCGTGTGTCCAGGGTATAAAACCCACCGAAAATGGCTCAGAGACCATGGCCCCAGAATAATGAGGATGGTGTAAAGAGATATTGTTTGTTATGGTGGGAACAATAACCATATGTTTTGTGACAAAGAATGAGTGTCATCCCAGGCTTAGTGTCTCTTTTCCCCCGACTTGTCGGGGGCTAGAGGCACTTGACCTGGGACCCAGGAGCCAAGGTATGAAAGAATTTTCGGGCTGCTCTGGGTCCTCGACTCGCCACGGCATAGCCTTTGGCGTAGCTGGGCGAGTCGGAGCTAAGAGGTACTAAGCCTGGGATGACAACCGTTATGTAGCAAGATTGTAGGGTCACTACCCTGAAACCAACGATCATACGAAAAAGGGAGAACGCCATGATACAGAAAAAAGATTTGAAGACTTTATGTCTTGTGATGTGCGGAAATCTATTAGACTACTACGACTTTCTCCTCTTTGCCCACCTTGGATGTATTGTCACCGGATGCTTCATCCCGAATTTAGACCCCACCCGCACTCACCTTCTCAGCTTACTCCTCTTTTCTCTCCCCTTCGTCATCCGCCCCATCGGGGGCTATATTTTTGGCCGCCTCGCTGATTTTCAAGGCAGGCCCTACGCCCTCGGGGAGACCCTCAAACTCGCAAGCATTGCGAGTTTCGGCACCGCGCTGCTTCCCTCCTATGAGGTCATCGGGATCACAGGCGCTTGGTTTTTCCTCATGTTAAGGTCGATGCAGGGTCTTTCCCTGGGGGGAGAATATACAACAGCAGGCACCTATTTGATGGAGAAATATGGCAACCATCGCGGCCTCCTCAGCGGCCTCCTCTGTGCTTCAGGGACCGTTGGCAGCCTCATTGCTTTCTTCATCTCTTGCCTCTGTCTCTACGAGTATCTCCCCACCTATAGCTGGCGCATCGCCTTCCTGATGGGAGGGATCGCCACTTCCATCACCTATCGTTTACGAAAACGTCTCCGCAGTGAAATCACGCCTCTTGAATCTTCCGAGGCCCTCCTTTTTGCGCTTCCCCATAAAACAGCCATCCTCATTATTCTCCTCGTGGGCGCCCTCGTGGGCGTGAGCACATGGATCCCCATGATGTACTCAAATTTTTACCTCACAAAAGTCTTGGATTACCCGCTTCTGACGGGTCTCCAAGCCACCTTTATTGCCCTGATCGGGTACATTATCTTGACGCCACTCGCAGGCTACCTCGCTGATCGATTCTCAGCT